>CAZIVY010000680.1:0-4409 GCA_964542505.1 uncultured Rhodospirillaceae bacterium | reverse complement strand
CCTGACGCTCGCTCTGTCGGTGGTGCTGCTCGGCCTCCTGATGATGATTTCGCGCCGCAACGCCGTCACCCAGGTGGTGGGGTTCATGTCGCTGGAGAACGGCCTGGTTCTCGCCGCCGAGGAGCCGTTCGTGCTGACGGCGATGCTCTCGCTGGTCGGCGCGACCGCTTGGCTCAACGTGCGCGCGCTGCTGCTTGCCGTGCTGGCGACGATTTTCCTCTACGTGGCGCGGGCGCTGTGACCCAAAAGCTGGCCTACGACGTCGCTCATTTGCTCGGCGCCAGCGTGCTGCTGCTCAGCTTCGCGCTGCTCTTCCAGCGCCGCCTGTTCGGCGTGCTCAAGGTCTTCGCGCTGCAAGCCGTGGTGTTGGCGCTGCTTGCCGCCTGGCAGGCTTATGCGCAAGGAGCGCCCCACCTCTACGTCACCGCCGGCATCGCCATCCTGTTCAAGGCCATCGTCATTCCCTACGCTCTCCACCGCATCGTCGACAAGCTCGGCATTCACGGCACGGTGGAATTCGTCATCGGCGTCGGGGCGACGATGATGGCGGCGGTGGCGCTGGTGTGTCTCTCCATTCTGCTCGTCCTGCCGGCGACCGTCGCCGCCGCGGCGCTGACGCGCGAGAACCTGACGCTCGCTCTGTCGGTGGTGCTGCTCGGCCTCCTGATGATGATTTCGCGCCGCAACGCCGTCACCCAGGTGGTGGGGTTCATGTCGCTGGAGAACGGCCTGGTTCTCGCCGCCGTGGGCGTCAAGGGCATGCCGCTGGTGGTGGAAATGAGCGTCGCCTTTTCGGTGCTGGTGGCCTTCATCGTCTTCGGCATTTTCTTCTTTCATATCCGCGAACGCTTCGACAGCCTCGACATCCACTATCTGGAAAGCTTCCGGGGCGAGCGGCGATGAACCCGGTTGTCGCGATCGTCGGCGTCCCCGCCGTCGCCGCCCTGGTGCTGGCGGCGATTCCGAGTTACCGCCTTGCGGCGGCGGTCAACGTCGCCGCCTCCGGCCTGACCTTGCTGGCCAGCCTGGCGCTGCTGGTGGAACGCCCGCCGCCCACCGACCTGGTGTTCATCGACGACTTCAACATTTACATGGTGGTGCTGACCGCCTTTGTCGGCACCACCACCAGCCTGTTCAGCGCCGGCTATATCGGCCATGAACTCGCCACCGGGCGGCTCGACGCGCCGCGGCTGCGTTTCTACCACGCCATGTACCAGGGCTTCATGTGCAGCATGCTGCTGGCGCTGGTGGCCAACAATCTCGGCGTCATGTGGGTGGCGGTGGAGGGCGCGACGCTGAGCACGGTGTTGATGGTCAGCCTCTACCGCACGCGCGAGGCGATCGAGGCGGCGTGGAAATACTTCATCCTTTGCAGCGTCGGCATCGCGTTGGCGCTGTTCGGCACCATTCTGATGTATCTGGCGGCGCAGCCGGTCGTCGGCGCCGGCATGAATGCCATGGCCTGGCTCGAACTCGTGCGCCACGCCCCGCGCTTCGATCCGGCGCTGCTCAACCTCGCCTTCGTCTTCCTGCTCGTGGGCTACGGCACCAAGGTCGGCCTGGCGCCGCTGCACGCCTGGTTGCCCGACGCCCACGCCGAGGGTCCGACGCCGATATCGGCCGTGCTCTCGGGGCTGCTGCTCAATGTCGCGCTCTATGCCGTACTGCGCTTCAAGATGCTGCTCGCCGCCAATGGCGCCGCCATCGCCCCCGGGCCGTTGATGATGGGCATGGGATTGGCCTCGCTGCTGCTCGCCAGCCTGATGCTTTACGGCCGGCGCGACGTCAAACGGCTGTTCGCCTATTCCTCCATCGAGCACATGGGCATTATTACCTTCGCCTTCGGTCTCGGCGGCCCGCTGGCCAATTTCGCCGGCTTGCTGCACATGACCATGCACAGCCTGACCAAGTCGGCGGTCTTCTTCGCCGTCGGACACATCGCGCAAATCGCCGGCACGCAAAAAATCGCCGACATTCGCGCCCTGACCGCCACCCATCCGGCGCTGGGATGGGGGCTGGTGCTGGGCGTGGTCGCGCTGGCCGGACTGCCGCCGCTCGGCATTTTCATCAGCGAATTCCTGCTGGTGACCACGACCATGGAGCGCGCGCCCTATCTTGCATTCCCGGTGGTTCTCGGCCTGGCGCTGGGCTTCGGCGCCTTGCTGCTCCGCCTGCAAGGCATGGCGTTCGGCCCGGCGCCCACGGCGCGGCCGCTGCCGTTGCAAGGCTCGCTGGCGCCGCTTTACGCCCATCTGGCGCTGGTGTTCGTCGCCGGAATCTATTTGCCGCCGCCGCTGGTGGCCTGGTTCCAAAACGTCGCCCGGTTGCTGAACTGATGTCCTCGGATTCCCTTCTCGATTTTCTCGCGCCAGCGCCGCAAGTGGCCGCCCATCGGCCGTGGCCGCGCTTTCGCCTCGACGAGGCGGCGTGGCGCGCTCTAATCGCGCGCCTGGCGGATGCGGATTGGTCGCTGGTGGGCCTGTGGGCGGACGCGGCCGATGTCCACATGGCGCTCCGCGACGACGCATGCGGCGATATCGCGGTGGCGTCCCGCGCGGTGGAAAACGGACGCTTCCATAGCGTCGCCGCGGCGCGGCCGGCGGCCGCGCGCCTGGAGCGCGCCATCCGCGACCTGTTCGGATACCACGCCGAGGGCGCGTCCGACGCCCGCCCCTGGCTCGATCACGGCGTCTGGCCGCGGGGCTTGCCCTTGGCCGCGGGGAGTTACCCCGCCGCGCAACGCGCGCCCACGGCTTACGCTTTTCTGCCGGTGGAGGGGGAAGGCCTGCATCAGATTCCGGTGGGGCCCGTGCATGCCGGCATCATCGAGCCCGGGCATTTCCGCTTTCACGCCAATGGCGAAACCGTGGTCCGCCTGGAAGAGCGCTTCGGCTATGCCCACAAGGGGATCGAAAAACTGATGCAGGGCCGCGCGCCGGCCGATGCCGCGCGCCTGGCCGCGCGTCTCTCCGGCGACAGCACGGTCGCCCATTCGCTCGCCTTCGCCCGCGCCGTCGAGGCGGCGCTGGACATTTCCGCGCCGCCGCGCGCCCATTGCTTGCGCGCCATCATGGCCGAGCTTGAACGCATCGGCAATCATCTGGGCGACATCGGCGCCATCTGCAACGACGCCTCCTTCGTCCTCCTGCACGCGCAGTGCGCCACCTTGCGCGAGCATTGCCTGCGCGCCGCCCAAGGCGCCTTCGGCCATCGCTTGATGATGGACCGCGTGCTTCCGGGCGGTGTCGCCAACGACCTGAGTGGAAATGGCCAGGCGGCCTTGCTCGACTGCGTGGACGAGATCGAGCGGCGTTTCCCGGCGCTGGTTGCCATCTACGGCGACGTCGCCTCCCTTGCCGACCGCATGGTGGGAACCGGGGTCGTGGCGGCGCGCCTGGTGCATCGCTTCGGCGCCGGCGGCTATGTGGGCCGCGCCTCGAGCCGCGGCTTCGATGCCCGCCGCAGTCCTTCCTACCCGCCCTATGACGATCTCGATGTCGCGGTGCCGGTGCTCGCCGATGGCGACGTCAACGCCCGTGTCTGCATCCGCATCGAGGAAGTCAAGACCAGCCTGCGCCTGGTGCGCGAACTGCTCGGCCGCCTAACCCCCGGACCTTGCGCCGCCGTCTTGCCGGCTCAAGGAGGCGAGGGCATGGCGCTGGTGGAAGGCTTTCGCGGCGAGATCATGACCTGGGTACGGCTCGGCGACGACGGCCGCGTCCTTCGCTGCCACCCGCGCGACCCGTCCTGGTTTCAGTGGCCGTTGCTGGAGGCGGCGGTCGAGAACAACATCGTCGCCGACTTTCCGCTGTGCAACAAGTCGTTCAACTGCTCCTACTCCGGGCCCGATCTCTAGATGTGGACGTTGTTTGCCAAGAGCCTGGTTCTGGGTCCGCTGACCGAGGCGCCGCCGCCGCTCGACGAGGCGGATTTGGCCGCGCTTGGCCAGCGCCTGCGCGAGACCGGGCGCGCCCGTCTGGGGCGCAGCCTTGCCATCCGCCATGTCGACGCGGGCTCGTGCAACGGCTGCGAGCTGGAAATCCACGCCCTCTCCAACCCCTTCTACGACGTGGAACGCTTCGGCATCCGTTTTGTCGCCTCGCCCCGTCACGCCGACGTGCTGTTGGTGACCGGGCCGGTGACCGCCAACATGCGCGAGGCCTTGCAGCGCACCTATCAGGCGACGCCGGACCCGAAATGGGTGGTGGCGGCGGGCGACTGCGCCGGCGATTGCGGCCTGTTCGCCGGTTCCTACGCGCTCGCCGGGCGCGTGGCCGACGTGGTGCCGGTGGATCTGCACATCCCCGGTTGCCCGCCTTCGCCCCGGCGCTTGCTTCAAGGCCTGTTGGCGCTGCTCGAGACGGCGGCGCGGCCGCCGGCGGTCGAGGGGCGAAATCCACGAGGGGCGG
>CAZIVY010000679.1:0-3118 GCA_964542505.1 uncultured Rhodospirillaceae bacterium | reverse complement strand
GATTCGCCCCGCACGTCTTCGGGCAGCGGCCCCACCAGCAGCTCCGGCCCGATGGAGCAGACGCGCAATTTCGAATGCGCGCCGTAAAGATAGTTTTGCCGCTCCAAGGCATGATCGCTGAACTCGTTCCCCATGGCATAGCCGACGCGCCAAGGCACGCCATTGTCGGCGATAACGTAGATGCCGACGATTTCCGTTTCCTCGCCCCCGGTCAGCGCGAAGGACGGCATGGCCAATTCCGCGCCCGGCGGCACAATGCACGAGCCGTCGCCCTTGTAGAACCATTCGGGCTGCGCCCCCACCGCGCCGCCGGCGGGTTTGCCCCCCTCGACGCCCAGCTTGAACATCCGCATCGAGTCGGACAAGGCCGACGCATCGCCCTTGAGAGCCTGATGCATCTTGTCGCGCGCCGAGGCGCTGCCAAGATGGGTGATCCCCGTCCCGGTCACGAAGCAATGCGCCGGGTCGGGATGGTCGATGGGCGGCAATAGGCGGCCCTCGCGCTCCAACGCATCGTAATCCACCGCCGCGCCCGCCGGCCGCGACGCCAGCAGCGCCGCCAAGGTGCGGCCGCTGGCGATCGCCTCGCGCGCCAGGTCGTACACCGACCCCACGCCGGGAACAGCCTTAAGGGCCGGGGACCCGGGATCGATGCGCCCAACCCGCCGTTCGCCATTGGGGCTAAGAAACTGAATCAGACGCATTCCGATCCCTCTTTTTGTTCAACCGGCGAATGCCGGCCGCTTCATATCTCAGGTCCAGCCGGCATCGACCACGAAGTTCTGCGCCGTGCAGTTCTCGCTGTCGTCCGCCGCCAGGAACAGCACCATGCGCGCCACATCCGGCGGGTAGAGCTTGCGCTTCAGGCATTGGTTTTCCTGGATCTGGCGTTCACCGGCTTCGTCCAGCCACAGGCGCACCTGGCGCTCGGTCATGATCCATCCGGGCACCACGGTGTTGGCGCGGATGTTGTCGGGCCCGAAGTCCCGCGCCAGGCTGCGCGTCAGCCCGTGCACCGCCGCCTTGCTGGCGGTATAGGCGGCGTAATTGCCTTCGGCGTTCATCCAACTGATGGAGCCGAAATTGACGATGGATCCGCCCTTGGCGGCTTTCATCTGCGGAATCGCCGCCTGGGCGGCGAAAAACTGGTGGCGCAGATTGACCGCCAGCCGGTCGTCCCAGTACGCCACGGTTACGTCTTCGGTCCCGTGACGGTCGTCGTTGCCGGCGTTGTTGACCAAAGCACGGATGGGCCCCAGCTCGCGCCCCACAAGCGCGATGGCGGCGCGCAGCGCCTCGATGTCGCGCAGGTCGCAGGGGATGAACAGCGGTTTGGGATGGCCGCTCGCCACGATGCGCGCCGCCAGCGCCTTGGACGCGTCCTCCGCGACGTCGACAAAGGCGACCCGCGCGGACTGGGCGCAAAAATGCTCGACGATGCTCTCGCCGATGCCGGAGCCGCCGCCGGTAACGAAGACCGCGCGGTCGCGCAAGCTGGGATAAATGGCGTATTGGCCCATGACGGCGGCGCCCAAGGTCAATGGGATTCCCGCGGCACCGCCGCCCCGCGCCCGCCCACCAGGAAGTCCAGGTCGCAGCCGCGGTCGGCCTGCAGCACGTGATCGACGTAGAGCTTCTGGTAGCCCCCGGCCATGGCCGCTGGCGGCGGCGTCCACGCCTTGCGCCGGCGCGCAAGCTCGGCGTCGGGCACGTCCAGATGCAACCGGCGCTTGGCCACGTCCAGTTCGATCATGTCGCCGTCCTTGACCAGGGCCAGCGTGCCGCCGGCCGCCGCCTCCGGCGCGACGTGCAGCACCGCCGTGCCATAGGCGGTGCCGCTCATGCGCGCGTCGGACACGCGCACCATGTCGCGCACGCCCTTGGTCAGCAGCTTCGCCGGCAGGCCCATATTGCCCACCTCGGCCATGCCCGGATATCCGCGCGGTCCGCAATTCTTCAGCACCAGGACGGAACTTTCGTCCACGTCCAGCCTCGGATCGTCGATCCGCTGCTTGTAGTGCTCGATCGATTCGAACGCCACGGCGCGGCCGCGATGCCGCATCAGCCTGGGGGTCGCCGCCGACGGCTTGATGATCGCGCCGTTGGGCGCCAAATTGCCGCGCAGCACGGCAATGCCGCCCTGGGGCTTGAAGGGCTTCTCCAGCGGGAAAATGACGTCGCGGTCGTAGCACGCCGCGTCGGCGATATTCTCGGCGACCGTGCGCCCCGAAACGGTCAACGCGTCGCCGTGCAACAGTTTGCCCATCTCCTTCATCACCGCCGGCAGCCCGCCGGCGTAATAGAACTGCTCCATCAAATGCTCGCCCGAGGGTTGCAAATTGACCAGGCAGGGCACGTCCCGGCCCAGCCGGTCCCAGTCGTCAAGCGCGAAGTCGACGCCGATGCGCCCGGCGATCGCCAGCAGGTGGATCACCGCGTTGGTCGAGCCGCCGATGGCGCCGTTGACCCGCACGGCGTTCTCGAATGCCGGACGGGTGAGAATGCGCGACAGGCGCAGATCCTCGCCCACCATGTCCACGATCCGCCGCCCGGCCATGTGCGCCAGCACGTAGCGCCGGGAATCGACGGCCGGGATCGCGGCGTTGCTGGGCAGCGCCACGCCCAGGGCTTCGACCATCGAGGCCATGGTCGAGGCCGTACCCATGGTCATGCAGTGGCCGGCGCTGCGCGACATCCCAGCTTCCGCCTCCATGAAATCCGCCAGGCTCATCGCGCCGCCGCGCACGTCCTCGGAAAAGCGCCAAGTGGCGGTGCCCGAACCCAGTTTCTGGTCGCGGTAGCGGCCGTCCAGCATTGGCCCGCCGGAGACCACCAGCGTCGGCAGGTCGCAGCTCGCCGCGCCCATCAGCAGCGACGGCGTGGTCTTGTCGCAACCGGTCAGCAGCACCACGCCGTCGATGGGGTTGCCGCGGATCGACTCCTCGACGTCCATCGACGCCAGGTTGCGGAACAGCATGGCCGTGGGCCGCAGGTTCGATTCGCCCAGCGACATGACCGGAAATTCAACCGGGAATCCGCCGGCCTCGTACACGCCGCGCTTGACCCGCTCGGCGATGTCGCGGAAATGCGCGTTGCAGGGCGTGAGTTCCGACCAGGT
>CAZIVY010000678.1:0-4650 GCA_964542505.1 uncultured Rhodospirillaceae bacterium | reverse complement strand
GCTTGAGCGAACTGCCCGCGGTGCTGGCCGGGATGGCGTGAGCCGCGCTTGCTTGACAGGAGCGGGGGCCGTGCGGGTAATTTAGCCGTCAAGGGCGATTAGCTCAGTTGGTAGAGCATTGTGTTCACATCGCAGGGGTCGCTGGTTCGAGTCCAGCATCGCCCACCAACGATATCAGTGGCTTAGCGTGCTTTCGCGCGGGTCCCGCGCCGTTCAAGTGAACGGTTCAACCGGGCGGAAGCTGGGCTCCGCCCCGCGCCCGGTTTGGCTTTACCAGGCGCTCCGAACTAAAATCGTGCCCGGACCACTCGTCGCAGGCAGTCCAGCCATGGAAAACATCCCAGGGAGGAACAAATGAAATATCGTTTGATGGCGCTCGTCGCCGCCGGTCTGGCGCTGGCCGCGGCGCCCGCGCAGGCGCAGACCAAGCTCAAGTTCGCGCATGTCTACGAGGTCAACGAGCCCTATCACATCGAGGCGGTATGGGCCGCGGGCGAGATCGCCAAGCGCACCAACAACAAGTGGCAGATCGAGGTGTTCGCGGCCTCGCAGCTCGGCAACGAGCCGCAGATCAACCAGGGGCTGCCGCTCGGCACCATCGACATCATCTACACCGGCACCACCTTCGTCGGCGCCACGTTCAAGCCGATCGCGATCTCGAACGCGCCTTATATGTTCAAGAACTTCGACCACTGGGCGGCGTACTCGAAAAGCGACCTGTTCAAGGAACTGGCCGACGGCTACGACAAGGTCAGCAACAACAAGATCCTGGCGCTGACCTATTATGGGGCGCGGCACACCACCGCCAACAAGGCGATCAACAAGCCCGAGGATATGAAGGGCATGAAGCTGCGCGTGCCGCAAGCGCCGCTCTACATCATGTACGCCAAGGCCGTGGGCGCCAACGCCACGCCGATCGCGTTCGCCGAGGTGTACCTGGCGCTGCAGAACAAGACCGTGGACGGGCAGGAAAATCCCCTGCCCACGATCCAGGCGAAGAAATTCTACGAAGTGCAGACCCATATCAACCTGACCGAGCACATGATCGACAACCTGGTCACGGTGGTGGGCGGGCCGTTGTGGAAGCGCCTGGACGACGGCGAAAAGAAGATCTTCGACGAGGTCTACAAGGAAGCGGCGGCGCGTGCGACCGACGCGATCCGCAAGTCCGAAGCCACGCTGGCTGACTGGTTCAAGCAGCAGGGCAAGACCGTCGTGGTGCCGGACAAGGCCGCGTTCATCGCCGCCTCGATCCCGCTGCACAACGACGCGGCGGCTGGCGCCGGCTGGAGCAAGGAGCAATACGACCGGCTGCAAAAGATGGCGAAGTAGGCCGCGGCCGACGACAAGGAGGGAAGCGCCGCCGCCGGCGCTTCCCCCTTAGGGAACGCAAGCTAGCCGGGAGGGGACGTGAGCGGGAAAGAGCCGCGGCAGCAACTGATCGACATCGGCGCGGCCGAGGCCGGCTTCGCCGACGACGTGGCCAAGTTCAGCTATCGCAACCATTCGATCGAGGAATGGATCTGCATGGTGCTGGTCTGGGTCATGTCGGTCATCGTCTTCATGCAGTTCTTCACCCGCTATGTCCTCAACGATTCCGTCGCCTGGACCGAGGAGATCGCCAGCACGCTGCTGATCGCGCTGACGTTCGTCGGCTCGGCGATCGCCGTGCGCAAGAACACGCATATCCATCTCGAGTTCATCTATTCCTACCTGCACCCCAAGGCCGCGTTCGCCTTGTCGATGGTGGTCGACGCCATACGCATCGTCTTTTTCGCGGTCTGCACCTACCTCGCCTGGGAGGTGATACGGATCATGCATTACCAGCGCATGGTGGTGATCGACGTGCCGCTTAGCTACGTCTATTCGGCGGTGGTGCTGGGCTTCGCCGCCATGACCGTGCGCGCCGTCCAGCTCGCCATCCGCCATTGGCGCCAGGGCCATAGCGCCCTCACGCGCCCGCCATTCTAGGACCTGGGAGCCGCTGCCATGGCCAGTCTGGCGATGCTCGTCGCATTCCTCGTCATGTTGGCGATCGGGGTTCCCGTCGCCATCGCGCTCGGCGGCGCGTCCATGCTCTACGTCGCCGCGGACGGCAGCATCCCGCTCTTGGCGGTCGTGCACCGCATGGTCGGCGGCACCGATTCCTTCCCGCTGCTGTGCATTCCCTTCTTCATCATGGCCGGGCTGCTGATGAACACGTCCGGCATCACCGGGCGCATCTATGACTTCGCCGTGGCGCTGGTGGGTTGGATGAAGGGCGGTCTCGGCCATGTCAACGTCGTCGGCTCGGTCATCTTCGCCGGCATGTCGGGCACGGCGGTGGCCGACGCCGCGGGCCTCGGCACGATCGAGATCAAGGCGATGCGCGACCACGGCTACGACCCCGAATTCGCCGTCGGCATCACCGGCGCGTCGGCGATCCTGGGGCCGATCATCCCGCCCTCGCTGCCCATGGTGGTCTATGGCATCTCCGCGAACGCCTCGATCGGACAGCTTTTCGCCGCCGGCATCATTCCCGGCCTGATTATCGCCACCAGCTTGATGTGCATGGTCGCCTATTTCGCGCATGTGCGCGGCTATCACCGCGACGCGGTATTCCAGGCCAGCGTGCTGTGGCGCGCCACCAAGCGCGCCTTCCTGCCGTTGATGACGCCGGTGCTCTTGATCGGCGGCATGCGCATCGGCGCCTTCACGCCGACCGAGGCCGCGATCGCCGCCGTGGCCTATGCGCTGTTCCTCGGTGGCGTGCTCTATCGCACCCTCAGCCTCAAATCGCTGGTCAAGACCACGCTCGAGACCGCCGAGATCACCGCGGTCATCATGCTGATCCTGGCCGGCTCCGAGATCTTCGGCTGGATCATCACCACGACCAAGATTTCCGACCAGATCGTCGCCGCCGTTCTGTCGATAACCGATACCAAGTGGGTGATCCTGCTGCTGGTCAACATCTTCCTGCTGGCGGTCGGGCTGGCGATGGAGCCGTTGCCTTCGATGGTGATCCTGGTGCCGATCATGCTGCCGCTGATGCAGGCGATCGGCGTCGACCCGGTGCATTTCGGCCTGATCATGGTCTTGAACCTGTGCATCGGGCTGTTGACTCCGCCGGTTGGCATCGTGCTGTTCATCCTGGCGCGCGTCGCCAATATCTCGTTCGAGCGGGCGGCGCGCGGCGCCTTGCCGTTCCTCGTCCCGCTGCTGTTCACCCTCGGGCTCGTGACCTATTGGCCCGGGATGGTGATGTACCTGCCCACTCTCTGGTATCGCTGACGGCGCCGCTGCTTGCTGCCCGCGTCACCGGTCGGCTGGCGTCGTTGGATCAAGCCCGTGGTCAAGCCATTCAAGAGGGTGCGAGAGAAACCGGATGGCCAAGTCGCGCCGATACGCTGGTTCGAGTCCAGCATCGCCCACCAACGAATCCAACAGGTTAGGCCAGCGGCGCGCAGTCCACTGGCCGTTCCCGCGCACCGCCGCGGCCCTTCTTTTTATTGGCCCGTCGGCGACCCCGTATGGTTACCAAAATCTTAAGCTCTAACAGTACCTTAACTGCACTTCGCCTATGCTGGCGCACGGGAATTCCCATTTTCCGTTTTGGTAGGGGCCGTGCGAATCGACGTTCGACCGACAGCACAGAATTGGCAAGGCGTCATCCGTCCCGGCGGTAGCGACGCCGCCGATTACTTGTTCCGCCGCATGCCCGGCGAAGTGGTGGCCTCCCTGACCGCGGTGCAAGTTCACGCAATCCGCACCGCCTTCGTCAACAGTTCGCACGCCGTCGATCTGCGCCCGTCCATCAATCTTTTCGGCCTGCGCTTATACATGGTGTTTCAGCTTGGCCGCGAGCGGCGCTCATGGGCCAGACTGGCGAGCGATCGCACCACGCGCCGCTTCTGGACGCTCGGCAACATGCTGGCGCTAGCGGGGTTCGCGGCCTGGCTCGGTCTTTCCGCCATCGGCGGCGCGCTGGTCGTCGCCCGGGCGCTTGGCGTTCGCTGACCGGCGGCAGGACCATGCAACGCCTTCTCACCCTCGGCGCCGTCTTGGTCTTGGCCTTTCTCCTGCCAGGCCAGGCCGAAGCCGGATTCCGCGAAGGCGAACAAGCCTATAAACGTGGCAATTACGCCGCCGCGGCGCGCGAGCTCAAGCCCCTCGCCGCCGACGGCAACGTCATGGCGCAGTACTATCTTGGACTGACCCGCGCCCGCGCCGAAGGCGCGATCCGCGATCTGCCCCAGGCTTTCCGACTTCTCGGTTGCGCCGCGCGCCACACCACCGACCCCG
This sequence comes from uncultured Rhodospirillaceae bacterium, assembly GCA_964542505.1. Taxonomy (GTDB): domain Bacteria; phylum Pseudomonadota; class Alphaproteobacteria; order Ferrovibrionales; family Ferrovibrionaceae; genus CAZIVY01. The sequence goes on along the minus strand of CAZIVY010000678.1, from coordinate 369 downwards.
ACGTACGCGCCAACGCCAACAAGTGGCGCGGCGAAGCGCACCGCCTGATGCGCGCCAGCGAGCGCGACGAGGCGGACGAGCTGGCGAAGCAAAGCTGCGCCAGCCAGCGCAACGCGCGCCTGGACGGGAAATTCGACCGGAAAAACCTCGACCGGCTCAAGCTCGGCGTGCTGTTTACCGGCGAGATGACGCTGAAGGGCATTGTCGCCGTCGCCCGCATGGCCAAGCTAAACATCGTTCTCGACGCCGTGACCTACATGAACGAGACCTATGACGAGATCTTTGTCGGCGGTCTGTCGTTTGCCTGGTGGGCATCGCTGCTCGGCGCCTGGTGGTTGATGCGCAAGCGTCGCCGCCGCATTGCCGCGC
>CAZIVY010000677.1:0-4063 GCA_964542505.1 uncultured Rhodospirillaceae bacterium | reverse complement strand
GCGCTGGATCGTCGAGCGTACCTTCGCCTGGCTTGGCCGCTGCCGCCGGCTCGCGAAGGACTTCGAAAACCTGGCTCGCATCGCCATCGCCTTCCTCTGGCTGGCCAGCATCCGCCTCTTGCTCCGCAGGCTCACAAGGGCCTATCCATGACTCTCAACTTTCCGAACGGACTCTGAGGGGGGGGAATATGCGACCCGGCGCACATCGCGAATTGCGATTCAGCCATCTCGCGCTATTGGCGTTGGTACTTGCCATGTTTTCGGTAAGCACTCCAAACGCAGCCGAAATCTCTTGCGGGGCTCCTTACGGCTACATTGACGCTGAACGTCGTACAAGATTGCTGAAATATTATCCATCTGGTCGTTTGCCCAACGCTGACACATGCGGATCCGTATTGATAAAAGGGCCAATTGAAATCGGGGACAGCGCCAAGTTCTATCAGCGTCTTCAAAAGAACCATCCATTTCTTTATCACATTTATCTTTGGTCGCCTGGAGGGTCGGCTCCAGAGGCAATTAAGATTGGCCAATTAATTCGTAAGGCATTGATAAAGACGTCGGCCCCTGGACCAATTTTCGGTGGAGGGCAGATCGGGACCACTACGCAATCAGACAGTGGGATGTTGTTTGACCCTAATTTTGATTCCAATGCAACGGCTTCATCCCGATCCTTTCTGTGTCGCGGTAAGGGATGTCACTGTGCCAGTGCGTGCTTCCTAATATGGGCGGCGGGTGTCGAGCGTAGCGGCAATACACTGGGGCTACACCGCCCATCAACTAACGCACCCGAATTCGCCAATTCGCCCCCGGCACAAGCCAGCGAAATGTATCGACGTATTGTGCTAGCCATAGATCAATACTTAAGTGCGATGGAGATTCCACGCCGCTACATCGAGATGATGACAGACACCTCGTCGATTGACATGCGCTGGCTAACGATCGACGAGGCAAGTGAGATGTCGGACGTGCCGTCAATTCACGAGTGGATCAAATCATCAGGATGTGAGCCATTGAGCAAATTAGAATTTGAAAGAATGGCAAGCCCGTTGGAGCGAGATCGGCAGGTGTATGATAGCTTGCTTAGAAAGATGCTAGATTACGGTAGTTGCAGTGCAACCAAATTGGCGCAATCACGCGACGCCATCGTACTGCCTTGAGGTGCTCCCAGGAAATTGGACAGAGCGCTAAGTGTCCGTTCGGAAAGTTCTTGATTCGCCGGAATCGGATGTGATTCCTTGTCAGGCACCCGAATCGCAGATGCAGTAATGCGCTATGCCGTGGTCATCGAAAAGGCGAAAGGAAACTATTCCGCCTATGTTCCCGATCTTCCAGGCTGTGTCGCCACCGGTCGCACCCCGCAAGCTGCGGAAAAGAACATCCGCGCCGCGATCCGGCTGCATGTCGAGGGGTTGCGCGCCGACGGATCAGCTATCCCCGAACCGGCGGCAATTTGCGAATACGTCGAGGCATGAGACACGGGCTCACTCGGACCGAATCCGGAGTCGTATCTCCCGGCCCCCGCGCGATCACTAGCCAAGACCGGCCCAAGCGATGGCGCCCTGGTATCGTTACAACCACCGCCGCGAAAATAGCCGACCGCATCGGTCGCTTAACATTTGACCTATTTTCAGGCTCCGTTTGGCTGCCCATTTGACCTGTTCATATCGTGTCGATATCCACGATGAAGGTGAGTCGCCGACCCGCGTACTCATATCCAATTCCCCGGCCCGCTTCGAATTCGCCCGGTCGCGCATGACAAACAAGAAAGGAAGATTCATTGCGGCACCCTTTCGAGAGAGATTCAAGAGCAGCTTGACTCATATTGGGTGCCCAGGTGCGCCGATCAAGCCCGTGAATCGCCGCGCCCCAGCAGCGCCATCACCTCGCGCCATTCGCGCGGGCCGAGGCCGGAGTCCTTCTGCTCCACGGTCTCGCCCGCCAGCATCCGGCGCACCAGAGCCAGGGCGGTCTTCGACAGGCGCGCGCCTTCCAGGCCGTATTCGACGAACGCCTGGTGGACGATCGGCACCCAGCGTTTGAGCGTCTCCAGCATGACCTCGGCAAAGGCGCGGATTTCGTACTGGGCGTGGGCGTCGGCGCGCAACGACAGGAAATGCAGCAGGTTGTGCAGGTCCGTCTTCCAATACCATTGGGTATAGAAATTGAGGCTGATGTTCATGCGCGCCAGTTCCCGCGCCAGGCCCTTGCGGCTGGGGTCGATGGCGCCGCCCTCGGCGCGTTCGTTCAGCATTTCCTCGTAATCGGCATAGGCTTGCATCGCGTCGCGCCGCAGCAATTCCTGCACCCGCGCCGCCTCCTCGCCGCTTAACGTATCGCCGCGGCCCTGGCGGTTGCCCCGCGCCTGCGCCGCCAGGTGCTCGGGCGCCGGCAAATAGAACTCGTTGTCGAGAATCGAATAGCGGGCCGAATATTCGTTGACGTTGGCGGTGCGGTGGCGGATCCACTGGCGGGCGACGAAGATCGGCAGCTTCACGTGGTACTTGATCTCGCACATCTCGAACGGCGTCGTGTGCCGGTGGCGCATGAGGTACTGGATCAGGCCACGGTCCTCGCTGACCTTCCTGGTCCCCTTGCCGTAGGAAACCCGCGCCGCCTGCACCACCGCCGCGTCGTCACCCATATAGTCGATGACGCGGACAAAGCCGTAATCGAGCACCGGCAGCGGCAAATAGAGGATTTCCTCCAGGCCTGGCACGCTGGCGCGCCGCGTGGCGAAGGTTTCGCGCCGCTGGGCGTCGATTTCGGCTTGCTGGCTGGCCGCGAGCGGTCGCTTCGGGGTCATGGCTGCCGGCACTTTAACCATGCCGCCCCGCTCGCGCCAATGGCCCTCATATGACTTTAAAATTAGGGTCCGATGCATTACATTAGGGCCGTCGGGAAACCGGCTATGGCGATAAACGTTGCGCGGCATAGGCGTTACGGACCCGGGGGCAGTACCCGGCGCCTCCACCATAAGCGCGCATCCGGGGGAAACCGGATAGCGTGCTTCTGCTGGGGGCGAAACAGGCTCGACGTGCGCAATAAAGACGCAGCTTTTGCCCGGCATGGTTCCGCCGTTATCGGGCCAAACCATAGGTGCCAACGACAATCGTCTGGCCCTCGCTGCTTAGTCTCTAAGCAAGCGCGGCTCGGGGGGCGCCGGGCAACAGAAGCCCCCCACTTGCCCTTGTTCCGCCGCCGTTTTTCCGCTGAAATGGCGGCGGGCGCGGTTTCCTCGCCGTGATGGCGGTACAGGTCGCATGAGCCGGAACAATTTTGACTACGGCCAGATGATGGAGACCGCCATGCGCGGCGTCGTCCGCACCGCCTTGACGCGGGCGGCGGAGATGGGCCTGCCTGGCAATCATCACTTCTACATCTCCTTCCGCACCGACTTTCCGGGGGTGGCGGTGCCCGATTATTTGCGCTCCCGCTACCCGCAGGAAATGACCATCGTCCTTCAGCACCAGTTCTGGGGCCTGCAAGTTGACGAGCACAAATTCTCCGTCAGCCTGAGCTTCAACCGCGTGCACGAGCGCCTGGTGGTGCCGCTGGCCGCCCTCACCGCCTTCGGCGATCCGAGCGTGCAGTTCGCGCTCCAATTCGGCGGCGGCCAGGCGGCCCAGGCCGGCACGGCCGCCAAAGGCGGCGCGCTGGCGGCGGTGGAAACGCCTGCCGAGCCGGCGGCTGTCGGCAAGGAGCCGGCGGCAATCGACCGGGAGCCAGCGTCAGCCGGCAAGGACGCGGCAACGCCCAAGGTCGTCGCCCTCGACGCCTTCCGCAAGAAATAGCGGGCGCCGTCGTCTTGCCTGAATTCCATTTTCACGAGTTTTTTCCCACCGGCCCCGACCGGACGGGGTACCGCCAGCTCGACGGTCACACGATCCGCGGCATAAGCGCCGGCGGACGCCCGGCGATCGAGGTGCCGCCGGAGGCGTTGACCGCGCTCGCCGCCGCCGCCATGCGCGACATCGCGCATTTGTTCCGCCCCGGCCATCTGCGGCAATTGCGCGCCATCCTCGACGACGGGGAAGCGTCGTCCAACGACCGCTTCGTCGCCCTC
>CAZIVY010000676.1:0-3829 GCA_964542505.1 uncultured Rhodospirillaceae bacterium | reverse complement strand
GACCGAAAGCGCGCGCAGGATGGCCTTGACGTGAATCTTGACCGTGCCCTCGAGCAGACCGAGGTCGCGGGCGATTTCCTTGTTGCGCTTACCCAGGGCCAGCAAACCGATAATCTCGGTCTGACGGGGTGTTAGCGGACGAGTTGGTCCGGCCAGGCGCGCGGAACGGTCGGCGGCGCGCCGCGCCGGGCGGGGGCCAGAGGCGGTGCGGAAAGCCGAGGAAGGTACGTATAACTCCCCCGATAGCACCAATCCCAGGGCGTGGTTAAGCACCGTCATCGACGCCACGCCGCAAATGTAGCCGCGGGCGCCGCGTCCGACGACCTCGAGAATGTCCTCGCGGCGTTCGGTGGCGGCGATAGCCACCACGGGGATACCCCGCGCCGCCTTCACCAGGTCTTCCAACCCGGCCAGGGCCTGCGCGCCGTTGGCTCCGGGCTGCTGGTAAAGGACGAGGCTGAAGCCGCCGTCCTGGGCGAGGAGGTCGATCGCTTCGTCGACGCGCGGCATCTCGACCACGCTGGCGTCGTCGAAAAGCTCGCGCAGCGCCGAGGCGAAGCCGTAGCGGTACAACACCGCGTCCACGACCGCCAACACACGCACCGGAGCCATTGGGCGCGTCATCGCGTTGCGGACGGCAAGCCGGGCGCCGGCGCCTTTCTCGATAATGTCGATCATGGACCCCTACTTTCCAACTACCTGCCGCCGGCTTGGCCTCCCCCCTTTGGGGGGCGATGGACCGACGTGGCGTCGAGGTGTTATCCCCGACGCACACTCTATCCCTATCCTTTAGGGTTTGGAAAGTATTTATTCAAAAATTGGTAGTTAATGCTGAAATTTCGGTTAACTTACTAGCGAAATTAAAGTAAAACTCGACTATTAATCTTACCTTTCATTTCAAGCGGGCGCCGGCAGGGCGGCGCGGCGGCGCGGCGTCAAGCGCGCCAGATTCAATGACAAAGTTCCCACCCTCTTCGTTACCGTGGCGGCGGCCGCCGCGGCGCGATCCGCCGCCACCCCGGCGTGGCATGCATCTGGCAAGCGGGGCTATAATTCGACGGAGAGCGCCGCGCGACGCCATTGCCGCGCGCGCCGCGGCGAGCGCGGGGTTCGCGGCGCTTCGCGTGGGCCGGCCGGGCGCTGGCCGTGGAACGGTTGATGCATGTCAATGCATGCACGGATTCCGGCCGCGTGGGAATCCGCAATATGGAGTCGCCGGAATGACGATGCCATCCGATACGCGGGGAACCGGGGAGCCGGCCGAACTGGCGGGCGCCGAAGGCGGCCAATTGCCGCCGGCGCTCGACGACATCGGCTTGGACATGGTTGCCGCCGGCAAGCTGACGGCCGCGGGGCTGGAGCGCGCGCTCCGCGCCCGCACCTCGAGCGGCGACCGGCTGGATCACATCCTGGTCAAGCTCGGCCTGGCGGCGGAAGCCGACGTGGCGGCGGCGGTGGCCCGGCACTTGCGCCTGCCGCTGGCGGAGCCGGCGAATTATCCGGCGGTGCCGCTGCTCGAGGACCGCGTCAGCACCAAGTTCCTGAAACAGGCGCGGGTCCTGCCCATCGCCGAGGACGAAGAGCGGCTGTCGCTGGCCATGGCGGACCCGTTCGACCGCGACGCCATCCGCGCCATGGAATTGCTGGCCGGCAAGCCCGTCGCCCCCTATGTCGCCCGCCCGGCGGAACTGGAAGCGGCGCTCGAGCGCCTGTACGGCCGCGACCCGGCGATGGGCGACATGTCGTCGGCGGCGGCTCCGGCGCAGGACGAGGCCGACGACGACGTCCAGCGCCTGAAAGACATGGCCAGCGAGGCCCCGGTCATCCGCTTGGTTAACCAGACCATCGCGCAGGCGGTCGAATCGCGCGCCTCCGACATCCATCTGGAGCCCTTCGAGGGCCGGCTTCGCTTGCGCTACCGCATCGACGGCGTGCTGCGCGAGTTCGAGGGCCCGCCGAAGAAGCTGGCGGCGGCGGTGGTCTCGCGCATCAAGATCATGTCCAAGCTCAACATCGCCGAGCGCCGCCTGCCGCAGGACGGCCGGGTCAAGCTCGCGGTGCGCGGCAAGGAAGTGGACTTGCGCGTCGCCTGCATGCCCACCATGCACGGCGAGCACGTAGTGATGCGTATTCTCGACCGCGGCACGGTGCCGCTCGATTTCGCGGCGCTGGGCTTCGAGGGGGACGTGCTGGCCCGCTATCTCGAACTGTTGCATCAGCCGCACGGCATTTTGTTGGTGACCGGACCCACCGGCAGCGGCAAAACGACGAGCCTCTACGCCTCGCTGCTGGAGCTCAACACGCCCGACGTCAATATCCTCACCGTCGAGGACCCGGTCGAGTACCAGCTCGACGGCGTCAACCAGGTGCATGTTAAGCCGCAGATCGGCTTGACCTTCGCCAGCGCGCTGCGCGCCTTTTTGCGCCAGGACCCCGACATCATCATGGTGGGTGAAATCCGCGATGTCGAAACCGCGCAGATCGCGGTGCAGGCGTCGCTGACCGGCCATCTGGTGCTCTCGACGCTGCACACCAACAACGCCGCCAGCTCCATCAGCCGCCTGCTCGACATGGGGGTGGAGGATTATCTGCTCAACTCGACGCTGATCGGCATCGTCGCCCAGCGCCTGGTGCGCACGCTGTGCACGGTCTGCCGCGAGCCCTACCGCGCGCCGCCCGAACTGATGGCGCAGGTGCGCCCCGGCTTCACGGGCGAGGCGACCTTCTACCGCGCCAAGGGCTGCCCGAAGTGCAACAACACGGGGTATTCCGGACGCACGGGCATCCTGGAGCTGCTGCCGATGAGCGAGGGCATCGGGCGCCTGGTGCTGCAGCGCGCCGAGGCGCGCGAGATCCAGCGCCTGGCGCAGCAGGAAGGCATGCGCACCATGTACGAGGACGGAATCGCCAAGGCGTTGGCCGGATTGACGACGCCGGAAGAAGTCATGCGCGTCATCCGGGGCGAGTAAGAATGACGCGGTATCGCTACGAAGCGGTTTCGGCGGGCGGGCAGACGCTCGCCGGCGAGATGGACGCGCTTAACGAGCGCGCCGTCATCGAGCGGTTGCAGGAGCAAGGGCACCTGCCGGTGAAAGCGGAGCCGGTCGGCGGCTCGACCGGCAAAAGCGCGTTGCCGCGCGACCTGTTCGGGCGCCGGCGCCTGGCGCCGCGGGCGCTCTCCATCGCCACGCGCGAACTCGCCACCTTGCTCGAGGCCGGGTTGCCGCTCGACCGCTCGCTCGAAGTGCTGATCGACCTGGCCGAGTCGGACGCGGTGCGGGCGCTCTTCGCCCGCGTGCTGGAGCGCGTGCGCGGCGGCTCGACGCTGGCGGACGCCATGGCCGAGCAGAAGGACGCCTTTCCCCGCTACTACGTCGGCATGGTGCGCGCGGCGGAGGCCGGCGGCTCGCTCGACGCGGTGATGGCGCGCCTCGCCGGGCTGATCGAGAAATCGCTGAACCTGCGGGAAAGCGTGCGCTCGGCCCTTATCTACCCCACCATTCTGCTGGTCGTCGTTGGCCTCTCGGTGGTGGTGCTGCTCACCGTGGTGCTGCCCCAGTTCCGGACGCTGTTCGAGGAAGCGGGGCAGAACCTGCCGCTGATGACCCGCTTCCTGCTGGCGGCGGGCGACGCGCTGGCGGAGTGGGGCTGGGCGATGGCGGCGGGGCTTGCGGCGCTGGCGCTGGCGGCGCGCCGGCAAGCGGCGCGGCCGGCGGTGCGCCGGCGTCTCGACGCCCTGATGTTGCGCCTGCCGCTGGTGGGCACCTTGGTGCGCCGCTACGAGACCGCGCTTTTCAGCCGCACGCTGTCCATGCTGCTGCGCAACGGC
>CAZIVY010000675.1:0-1675 GCA_964542505.1 uncultured Rhodospirillaceae bacterium | reverse complement strand
GCGGCGGCACTTGAGATCGTACACCATCATCGGAGCAACCAGGGTAAAATGGGCCGAACAGCAAGAACATCGACCCCGATGCTTAATAACATGCCGCATATTTTCGCATGACGCCGCCGGGCGCGAAAGAGAAGACCTCGGAGAGACAGCCGGGGGCCGCGCAGCCGGACACCGGGTTGCGGCCATCGCCGGCATGCGGACCGCAAGCCTCGCCGTGGATCGCCCGCTTCGCGCACCTGGTCCCGGCGGGCGCGCCGGTGCTGGATGTTGCCTGCGGCCAGGGACGGCACAGCCTTTTCTTCCTCGAACGCGGTCATAAAGTGACGGCGGTGGACATCGACATTAGCGGCATGGCGGCGCTTTCCGGCCGGCCGGACCTCGAATTGGTGCAGGCGGACCTCGAGGGCGACGGCCGGTCTTGGCCCTTTTCCGGGCGGCAATTCGGCGCCGTGGTGGTGGTCAATTATCTGTGGCGGCCGCTGTTTCTGGACCTGATCGCCGCCGTGGCGCCGGGTGGCGTGCTGCTCTACGACACTTTCGCCGTCGGGCAGGAACGCCATGGGCGGCCCAGGAACCCGGATCATTTGCTGCGGCCGGGCGAATTGCTGGAAGCGGCGCGGGGCCAATTCGAGGTGCGCGCCTATGAATGCGGGGAGACAGGCGAGCCAGCACCGGCGGTGCGCCAAAGCCTGTGCGCCGTGCGCCTGGTACCGACTTTCGCGAGTTCGTGAGTCGCGAGACGCCACTCACGAACTCACGAAAGTGGTACAGATTCAATCGGTTTGTACCCTTCATCCATGGTCCGCGCCCCTGGCGGCATTGCCGCCGACGTATAACAGCGCGCAAGGCGCGCGGGGCGCGGATCAGCGATGGCGGGTCCTAGGCGAGACCAGGGAAGGAAAAAGCCCATGACCCGTTTCACCGCCGCCGTGGTCCAGGCGGCGTCGGCCGGTTTCGACGCCGAGCGGACCTTGCAGAAGCTGCGCGCGTTGGCCGCCGACGCCGCCCGGCGCGGGGCCAGGATCGCGGTGTTCCCGGAGGCGTTCGTCTCCGCCTACCCCAAGGGCCTCGATTTCGGCGCCCGAATCGGCAGCCGCACGGCCAAGGGCCGGGACGACTTCCGCCGCTACTTCGAATCCGCCATCGACGTGCCGGGACCGGCGACCGAGTTCATGGGTCAAGTGGCGGCGGAGAACCGCCTGTTCCTCGTCGTCGGCGTCATCGAGCGGGCGCTGGGCACGCTTTACTGCACGGTGCTGTTCTTCGCCCCCGACGGGCGCTACCTCGGCAAGCACCGCAAGCTGATGCCCACCGCCTCGGAGCGGCTGATCTGGGGTTTCGGCGACGGCTCCACCCTGCCGGTGTTCGATACCGACATGGGCAAGGTCGGCGCGGTCATCTGCTGGGAAAACTACATGCCGCTGCTGCGCACCGCCATGTACGCCAAGGGGGTGCAAATCTATTGCGCGCCCACCGCCGACGGGCGTCCCACCTGGCTGCCGACCATGCAGCACGTGGCGATGGAAGGGCGCTGCTTCGTGCTCTCGTGCAACCAGTTCTCGCGCCGGCGCGACTTCCCCGCCGACTATGACGCGATCGAGGGCAGCGACCCCGAAACCGTGATCTCGAAGGGCGGTTCGTGCATCGTCGGGCCCTTGGGCGAGGTGCTGGCCGG
>CAZIVY010000674.1:0-10331 GCA_964542505.1 uncultured Rhodospirillaceae bacterium | reverse complement strand
GTACCGCTTATTTCGCCGCCGCATTCGATTTCAATCTGTCCGTACCGAATATCGCCATTGATGCGTCCGGTGCTGCGGATGAGCAGGCGCCGGCGCACGCTGATCTTGCCGTCGACCTTGCCCCGCACTTCCATCTCATCGATTTCGGCCGAGCCCTTGAAGGAGCCGGATTCCGCCACTTCGATGTAACGACAGTCAGACAGATTGGCCTCGACGCGACCTTCGACGATCAGCTTATCGCATGCGCTGATCTGGCCGTTCAAGCTGATCTCACGTCCGACAATCAGCATCTTGGCGTCGGCGTCCGACGACCTGGGCGCCGGCGGGGGCGTGTGCGGGGACGCGTGCGGGGACGCGTGCGGCGGGGCGTACAGCGAAGCGGGCGGCGGCGCGATCGAGGGCGCGGGCGCCGGCGCGTGCGGCTGTCCGATCGTGGGCGCCGACTTCGCCGCCGGGGTAAATTCGGTCAGCGGGCGGCGTGAAATTTCGGGCTTGAAGGTGCCGAGCGCATGATCGCCCAGCATCGTGTCCAGCGTCCGCGGCCGATTGGCCGCGCCATGAGCCGAATCGCGCACGGCGAACTTCGCCGGCAGGGGGGGCAAGTCGTCGAGCTCCGGCAAATCCGAATGGGTGCTCTCCGACCCGTCGCCTGACTTTCTGAATCCGAACATGTGACGTCTCCTTGGGATCGCCGCTAAGCATGTCGATCATCGGCGCCGTGGGCCAAACCGTGCCTGAATACGGGACTCCCGACACCAGGGCGATGGCCCCACCCGCCGCCGGCTTCCGCCGGCCAGGGTGCGATCCTCGCCAACCATGAAAGGTAGCGCCAAAAAGTTAACAGCATGCTCACGAATGGTTGACGGCGATGCCGGGATAGCGGCGGAATTCCGCCGCCGCGACTTGCCCGGAAGGCCGCCAGCAGCTATCGAAGACCCAGTACCCGCCATCAGTAATCCGCGCCCTGCGCGCCGTAATGTATTGGCGGCAATGCCGCCAGGGACGCGGACCACCGATGAAGGGTGCAAACTTGTCGAATCCGTACCGCTTTCGCGGTCCGTGGGTTGCGTGTCGCGGACCGCGAACTCGCGAAAGCCGGCACTGACGGGGCATGAGGGCAGGACTGGACGGATGAAATCCTTGGACGTGGTGGGAATTGGCAATGCCATTGTCGATGTGCTGACCCATGAAGACGACGCGTTTCTGGCCCGCCACCGGCTTGCCAAGGGGGCCATGACCCTGGTGGACGAGGCGACGGCGGAAGGGCTTTACGCCGCCATGGGACCGGGCGTCGAGGTCTCGGGCGGATCGGCCGCCAACACCATTGCCGGACTTGCCTCGCTTGGCCGCAGAACGGCGTTCATCGGCAAGGTGCGCGACGACCAGCTTGGCGCGGTGTTCCGCCACGACATCCGCGCCCAGGGCGTCGCCTTCGATACCCCGGCGGCAACCACCGGCGCCGCCACCGCGCGCTGCATGATCGTCGTCACTCCCGACGCCCAGCGGACCATGAACACTTATCTTGGGGCCTGCGTGGCGCTGACGGAAGACGACATCGACCCGGCGGTTATCGGCGCGGCGGAAATCCTCTATCTCGAAGGCTATTTGTGGGATCCGCCGGGCGCCAAGGCGGCGATGCGCCGGGCCATGGCTGTCGCCCACGAAGCCGGCGGCAGAGTGGCGCTGTCGCTGTCCGATGCGTTTTGCGTCGAACGCTGGCGCGACGAATTCCGCCGCCTGGTGGAAGACGACGTGGACATCCTGTTCGCCAACGAGAACGAAATCCAGGCGCTGTACGGAACGCGCGACTTCGACCAGGCGTTGCAGAAGGTGCGCGGCAGCGCGCCGGTGGCGGCGCTCACCCGCTCGGCGCGCGGATCGGTGATCGTCGCCGGCGACGAGGTCCACGTGGTGGACGCGGCCCCGTCACGGGTGGTGGACACCACCGGCGCCGGCGATTTGTACGCCGCCGGTTTTCTCGACGGGATGGCCCAGGGCTTCGACCTTGGCCGCTGCGGGCGCATGGCGTCGCTCTGCGCCGCCGAGGCGATCGCCCATGTGGGCGCGCGGCCGCCGGTGAGCTTGCGGGAAGTCGTGCGCCGGCATCTTGGCTGAGTGGGCGAGTGCGGCGTTATAACCTCACGCACCGCGCACGGCTGGTCAGCGGCCTGGTGCTGTTCGCCTATGTGGCCACGCACTTCGCCAATCACAGCCTGGGCCTGTTTTCACTGGCCGCCATGGAGGCGGGACGGGAGGAGTTCCTCTGGTTCTGGCGCGCGCCGCTGCCGACCGCCGCGCTCTACCTCAGCCTCGCCGTCCATGTGGCGCTGGCCTTGTGGGCCTTGTACCGCCGGCGCACCTGGCGGGGCATCCGCGGCGCGGAGATCATGCAGCTCGTCTTCGGCTTCTCCGTGCCGCCGTTGCTGGCCGGACACATCCTGGCGACGCGCGGCCTGCACGAACTTTATGGCCTCGAGGACAGCTACGCCTTCGTCATCAATTCCATCTGGATCGTCAGTCCGTACTATGGCGTCCAGCAGACGCTGGTGGCGATCCTGGCTTGGGTGCATGGCTGCATCGGCCTGCACTACTGGCTGCGGCTGAAACCCTGGTACCGCCCGGTCATGCCGTGGGCCTTTGGCGCGGTGCTGATTCTGCCGGTTCTGGCCTTGCTCGGATTCGCCGCCGGTGGGCGCGAGGTGGAGCGCTTGCTGGCCGATCCGCAATGGGCGGCGGCCTTCCGCGACAGCCTGGAGCTTGTCGACCTTCGAAGCGGCGCCAGTTGGGCCTATGGCGTGCGCGACAGCGGCCAGCTCGCGATGGCGGCGCTGCTGGCCCTGGTGCTGCTGGCGCGGATCGCGCGGACGTTGGTGGAGCGCGGCCTGGGCACGATCACGGTCACTTATCCCGGAAGGCAGGTCAGGCTTCGCCCCGGCAACGCCAGCGTGCTGGAAATCAGCCGGCAGTTCGGAATTCCCCACGCCTCGGTGTGCGGCGGGCGCGGGCGCTGCTCCACCTGCCGGGTGCGCGTGGGCCCCGGCGCCGAGCACCTGCCGCCGGCAAATGAGGACGAAGCGCTGGTGCTTCGCCGGGTAGGAGCGCCGCCGGACGTGCGGCTCGCCTGCCAGATCCGGCCCAGCGCCGATCTCGCGGTTACGCCGCTGCTGCCGCCCAACGCCTCGGTGCGCGAGGCCTTCGCCCGCCCCGACTATCACCAGGGCATTGAGCGCGAAATCGCCGTGCTGTTCGCCGACCTGCGCGGCTTCACCGGCTTGGCCGAGGGGCGCTTGCCCTATGACGTGGTGTTCCTGCTCAACCAGTATTTCCGCCGCATGGGACGCGCGGTGGAGGACGCGGGCGGGCGCGTGGACAAGTTCATCGGCGACGGGGTGATGGCGCTGTTCGGCGTCGACGGGGGCATCGAGGCGGGTTGCCGGGGCGCGCTGGAGGCGGCGCGCGCCATGGGGGCGGCGGTGCGCGAGCTCAACGCCGAGCTGGCGCACGACCTGCCGCGGCCGTTGCGCGTCGGCATCGGCCTGCACTGCGGTCACGCCATCGTCGGCGAAATGGGCTATGGGCGCACCATGTCGCTCACCGCTATCGGCGATACGGTCAACACCGCCAGCCGCGTCGAATCCGCCTGCAAGGACTTCGACGCCGAACTGGTGTTCAGCGCCCAGCTTGCGCGGCGCGCCGGCATCGCGGTGGAGGGCTTGCGCGCCGAGCGGATCCAACTGCGCGGGCGGACGGAATCGCTCGCGGTCTATGTGGTGGTGAAAGCCGAGACGCTGGCGCGCCCGGCGGCGCCAGTTTAAGGCGCGCGCTTCAGCATCGGGCCGAGGGGGCGGCCGGCGAAGACGTGCGCATGCAAATGCGGCACTTCCTGATTGGCGTCCGGCCCCTGATTGGCGAGGACGCGGTAGCCTTGCGGCAGCGCGCTGGAGCGGCGCGCCACCTCGCCCACGGCGCGGACGAAATCGGCGATTTCCGCGTCGCTGGCCCCGGCGCTGAAATCGTCCCAGCCGACATAGCGGCCCTTCGGCACCACCAGCACGTGGGTCGGCGTCAGGGGATTGATGTCGTGGAAGGCGAGCGAGTGCTTGCTTTCATAGACCTTGCGGGCCGGCAATTCGCCGCGCAGGATGCGGGCGAAAACATTGTTGTCGTCATAGGCCATGGCTGGGGTCATCCTCCGCTTCAAGTCCGGCGCGAGCGCTTTTCGTCCACGCCCGGGGTGCCCTCGCGGCGGACGAGTTCGGCATAGACGTCTTCCGGCCTGACGCCGGCATCGGCCCACAGCACCAGCAAGTGATAAAGCAGGTCGGCGCTTTCGCGCACCAGTTCCGCCGGCTGGCGCTCCACCGCGGCGATGGCGGCCTCGACCGCCTCTTCGCCCAGTTTCTTCGCCATCTTGGCGGTTCCCTTCGCCAGCAGGGCGGCGGTGTAGGAGGTGGCGGGATCGCCGCCCTTGCGGCTTAGGATGAGTTCGTAGAGCCGCGCGAGGACGGCGGCGTCGTTGCCGGAACTCATGGCGTGTCTCCATCATTTCCGTCGCTCATGCGTACCGGAATCCCGGCCCGCCGCATATGGGCCTTGGCGTCGGCGATGGAATGTTCGCCGAAATGAAAGATCGACGCCGCCAGCACGGCGCTGGCATGGCCCTCCAGCACGCCGGCCGCCAGATGGGCGAGCGTGCCGACGCCCCCGGACGCGATCACCGGCACGCCGACGGAATCGGCCACGCGGCGCGTGAGCGCAAGGTCATAGCCGTCGCGGGTGCCGTCGCGGTCCATGGAAGTGAGAAGAATTTCCCCGGCCCCGAGTTCCACCACCCGCGCCGCCCATTCGACGGCGTCGAGCCCGGTCGCCGTGCGCCCGCCATGGGTGAACACCCGCCACTGGCCACCGCCGGCCGCCTTGGCGTCGATGGCGACGACGATGCATTGGCTGCCGAATTTTTCCGCCGCCTCGCGCACCAGTCGCGGGCGATCCACGGCGGCGGTGTTGATGGAAACCTTGTCGGCGCCCGCCAGCAGCAAGCGGCGCACGTCCTCCACCGCGCGCACGCCGCCGCCGACGGTCAAGGGCATGAAGCAGCGCTCGGCGGTGCGGGCGACGGCGTCGAGCAGAATGTCGCGGCGTTCGTGGCTGGCGGTAATGTCGAGAAAGCACAGCTCGTCCGCGCCTTGTGCGTCGTAGAGCGCCGCCTGCTCCACCGGATCGCCGGCGTCGCGCAAATTGACGAAGCTGACGCCCTTGACCACCCGCCCGTCCTTGACATCGAGGCAGGGAATGACGCGCGCCTTCAGCATGGCGCCGCCGCCGCTTCAAGCGCCGCGCGCGGTTCCATCCGCCCGTCGTAAAGCGCGCGGCCGATGATGGCGCCGGCGATGCCGCTCGCGGCTTCGGCTTTAAGCGCGCGGATGTCGTCGAGGGAGGACACGCCCCCCGAGGCGATCACCGGCACGGCGATGGCGCGGGCCAGGATCGCGGTGGCTTCGACGTTGACGCCCTGCATCATGCCGTCGCGATCGATGTCGGTATAGACGATGGCGGCGGCGCCGGCATCGACGCAGCGGCGGGCAAGGGTCGGCGCGTCCATGTCGCCGCTTTTCGCCCACCCCTCGATGGCCACGCGCCCGCCACGGGCGTCGATGCCGACGGCGATGCGGCCGGGAAAGCGGCGGCAGGCCTCGCGCACCATGGCGGGATCGCGCACGGCGACGGTGCCGAGAACCAGGCGCGCCGCGCCGGCGTCGATCCAGGCCGACATTTGCTCCAGAGTGCGAATGCCGCCGCCCAATTGCACCGGCATGCGCACGGCGGCCAGAATCGCCGTCACCGCCGGGGCGTTGACGGCGTGGCCGGCCACCGCCCCATCCAGATCGACGATGTGCAGCCACGGGAAGCCGGCGGCTTCGAAGCTGCGCGCCTGGGCCGCCGGGTCGTGGTTGAACACCGTCGCGTCGCGCATGTCGCCGCGCCTGAGGCGCACGCAGTGGCCGCCCTTAAGGTCGATGGCGGGATAGAGGATCACGGCGCTTTGGCGCCGCCGGTCCGCCCGCCCGGACCCCCCTGTTCGAGTGGCTTGGTGTAGAAATACCCGGCGACGTAGTGGCCATCGACGCGGGCGTAGCGATCATGCTCGCCCCAGCGGCGGAAGCCGCAGTCCTCGTAGAGCTTGATCGCCGCTTCCTGGGTGGCGCGCACGTCGAGCTCGAGCTGGCGGTAGCCGTGCGCCCGCGCCGCGTCCTCCGCCGCCGCCAGCAAGCCGCGCGCCAGGCCATGGCCGCGCGCCCAGGGGGCGATGAAAAAGGTCGTGATTTCGGCCGCGTGGGCGCAGGCTTCGTTGTTGGGCGGCGGGCGCATCAGTTGCGCGCTGCCGACGATGCGGCCCTCGAGCCTGGCGACGTAAAGCTCGCGCTCGGGCACCAGCAGCACGCCCCGCCAATAGCTTTCGAGCACGCGCCGATGGGGCGGGCGGAGCCAGCCGAAGCCATTGCCGTCGACAATGGCTTCCGCCGTCGCCTCGCACAACTCATCGAGCTCGTCGTCGCTGAACGCGGTCATGCGGTCGATGACGGCGCCGGGTTTCAATTCGATCATGGCCGCCAGCGCAGGAAATTGGCGATCATCCGCAACCCCGTGGCCTGGCTTTTCTCGGGGTGAAACTGCACCCCGAACAGGTTGTCGCGGCCCACCGCCGCCGCGATCGGGCCGCCATAGTCGGTCGACGCCAATCGCGTGGCGCCGTCGCGGGGCGCGAAGACGTAGCTGTGCACGAAATAGGCGTGCGCTCCTGGACGCAGGCCCTCCAGCACCGGATGTGACGCAATGTCTGTCAATTCGTTCCAACCCATTTCGGGAATCCTGGTGTTCAATCGCCGCACCACATCAGGATCAAGCCCCGGAGTTTCACGCTTCGGCGCCACCGGCTCGAGCGGCACCACCTCGCCCGCGATCCAGTCGAGGCCGGGGTGATCGCCATGTTCGCGCCCGACGGTGGCCATAAGCTGCATGCCGACGCAAATCCCCAAGAACGGGCGGCCGCGGGCAAGCGCGCTTTCCTCCATCGCCTCGATCATGCCGGGCACCGACGCCAGGCCCCGCCGGCAGTCGGCGAAAGCGCCGACGCCGGGGAGCACCACGCGCTCGGCGCTGGCGACCACCGCCGGATCGGCGGTGACGCTGATCTCGGCGTCGATCCCGGCTTCGCTTCGCGCGCGCTCGAAGGCCTTGGCGGCCGAGCGCAGATTCCCGGAGCCGTAATCGACAATGGCGACGCTCATGCGGGAAAGCCGCTCAAGGGGTTGGCGCGGGCAAAAGCGTCGGCCCGGGGCGCGCTGAACGTCCAGTTGGAGAAAAAACGCCGCTCGGCCTCGGCCAAATCCCTGGCCGCCACAACCGCCGCCATCCGGTAGCCGGAGCGCTCCAGGCGCCAGCGCTGCCAGTCATGGGCGCTGAAGCCCACCAGCAAGGCAACCGCGCCCTGCACCAGAAACTCGGCGGGCGCAGTCAGTTCGACGAACGTGACCAGGGCGCCCACCAGGCCCGCCAGCACGCCATAGACCAGAAGACCCAGCCATTGGCGCTGCCAGACCGCCCATATAGGGGCGGCCAGGAAGGCGAGCCAGGAAAAGCCCTCCTTGACCAGGACCGCGTCCGGATCCTCGCCCGGCCGAAAAGGGCGCAAGTGAACCGTGTACATGCGCATCCCGGATTCCCCGCTAACCGACGCCGGCCAGCGTCAGAGGCTGCCGCCCAGCACACCCTTGGTCGAGGGCACGGCATTGGGCTGGCGCGGGTCGATTTCGATCGCCTGGCGGAGCGCCCGCGCCAGGCCCTTGTAACAGGACTCGACGATATGATGATTGTTCTCGCCGTACAGATTCTCCACGTGCAGCGTCACCCCGGCGTTCTGGGCGAAAGCCTGGAACCATTCCTTGAACAGCTCGGTGTCCATTTCGCCGAGCTTGGGCTTGGAGAAGACGACGCGCCATATCAGATACGGCCGGTTCGAGGCGTCGAGGGCGACGCGGGTCAGGGTTTCGTCCATGGGGATGACGGCGGCGCCATAGCGGCGGATGCCGGCGCGGTCGCCCAGCGCCTGGCTCACCGCCTGGCCGATGACGATGCCCGTATCCTCGGTGGTGTGGTGGAAGTCGATATGGGTGTCGCCCTTGGCGCTAAGCTCCAGGTCGATGAGGCTGTGGCGGGCCAATTGCTCCAGCATGTGATCGAGAAAACCGATGCCGGTGGACACCTTGTAGGCGCCACCGCCATCGAGGTTGAGGCGCAGGGCGATTTCGGTCTCGCGGGTCTTGCGCGTGACCTCGGCGCGGCGCGCGGGCGGCCCGGAGACGCGGGCGCTGGACATGTCGCCATCCTCGGATTTGGGTGTAACCGCCGGGGGATATAGCAGGCAGCGCCCGGTGTGCCAAGCTGCAGGGTGACGGCGGCTTGATTTGCCGCCGCGGACCGCCACATATGAAGGCCGGGGCGGTTTACCCCCAAAGAAGGAGCCCGATGTCCGATAACCCGCGCAACGAATGGCATGGAACCACGGTTCTGGCGGTCCGCAAGGGCGGCCGGGTGGTGATTGCGGGCGACGGCCAGGTGAGCATGGGGGCGATAGTCATCAAGGCCAATGCCCGCAAGGTGCGCCGCCTGGGCGACGGGGGGATCATCGCCGGATTCGCTGGCGCCACCGCCGACGCCTTCACCCTGTTCGAGCGCCTGGAAACCAAGCTCGAGCGCCATCCGGGGCAGTTGATGCGCGCCTGCGTGGAACTGGCCAAGGACTGGCGCACCGACCGCTATCTGCGCCGCCTGGAAGCGGTCATGGCGGTCGCCGACAGGGAAATTTCCCTTATGCTGTCGGGCAATGGCGACGTTTTGGAGCCCAGCGACGGCTTGATCGGCATCGGCTCGGGCGGGTCTTACGCGCTGGCCGCGGCGCGGGCGCTGGTGGACCGCCCGGACATGGACGCCGAGGCCATTGCCCGCCGGGCGCTGGCAATTGCCGCCGAAATCTGCGTCTACACCAACGACAAGATCGTTCTGGAATCGCTCTAAATGTCCGCTTTCAGCCCGCGTGAAATCGTCTCCGAGCTCGACCGCTATATCGTCGGCCAGAACGACGCCAAAAAGGCCGTGGCCATCGCGCTCCGCAACCGCTGGCGCCACCAGCAACTGCCGGAGGAAATGCGCGAGGAGGTTTTGCCAAAGAACATCCTCATGATCGGCCCCACCGGGGTGGGAAAGACCGAAATAGCGCGCCGCCTGGCGCGGCTGGCGGGCGCGCCCTTCATCAAGGTCGAGGCGACCAAGTTCACCGAGGTGGGCTATGTGGGGCGCGACGTGGAGCAGATCGGCCGCGACCTGGTGGAGGCGTCGCTGCTCATGGTGCGCGAGCGCAAGCGCAAGGAAGTCACCGCCCGCGCCGAGCTGGCGGCGGAGGAGCGCGTGCTCGACACGCTGGTGGGCGAAAACGCCAGCGTCGATACGCGGCAGAAATTCCGCAAGCAATTGCGCGAAGGCGGCCTGAACAAGCGCGAGATCGAGATCGAGGTGGCGGACGCCGGCGGCGGCGTCATGCCCACCCTCGACATCCCGGGCATGCCGGGGGCGCAGATGGGGATGATCAACATCGGCGAAATGCTGGGCAAGGCGCTGGGAGGACGCACGCGAAAGCGGCGGCTGCCGGTGGACGAAGCGATGACGATCCTGGTGGCGGAAGAAAGCGACCGCATGCTGGACAAGGAGGCGGTGGTGCGCGAGGCGATCGCCAGCGCCGAGCAAAGCGGGATCGTCTTCATCGACGAGATCGACAAGATTTGCGCCCGCTCCGAGTGGCGGGGCGGCGCCGATGTGAGCCGCGAGGGCGTGCAGCGCGACCTTTTGCCGCTGATCGAGGGCACCACCGTCGCCACGAAGCACGGCCCCTTCCGCACCGACCATGTGCTGTTCATCGCCTCGGGCGCCTTCCACATGGCGAAGCCCTCGGACCTGTTGCCGGAATTGCAGGGGCGGCTGCCCATCCGGGTGGAACTCAAGGCGCTGACGCGCGACGATTTCAAGCGCATCCTCACCGACACCGAGTTCAGCCTGCTGAAGCAATACACGGCGCTGCTGAAGACCGAGGACGTAAAGCTGATCTTCGGCGACGGGTCCGTCGACGCCATCGCCGATTTGGCGGCTGAAGTGAACGAGGGGGTGGAAAACATCGGCGCCCGCCGGCTGCACACGATCATGGAAAAGCTGTTGGAAGAGATCAGCTTCACCGCCACCGACCGCGCCGGCAGCACGATCACGATCGATGCCGCCTATGT
>CAZIVY010000673.1:0-1743 GCA_964542505.1 uncultured Rhodospirillaceae bacterium | reverse complement strand
TCCTTCACCTGCCCGCCCAATGTCTGCTTGAAGATCGCGATAAGCGTGGCGAGGGCCGGACCTTCGGCTTTTTCCGCCGGAGGCGCCGCCGGGGCGCCGGCGACGGCGGCAAGATCGGCCCCGCCGCGGGTGGCCGAGCGGAACGGCTTGCCCTCGAACTCGCCGACAGCCGAAATCCAGAAATCGTCCACCGGGTCGGTGAGCAGCAGCACCTCGACCCCCTTGGCGCGAAAGCCTTCGAGCTGGGGGCTTTGCGCCAGCGCTTGGGCGTCACCGCCGCTAATGGTGTAGATGGCGCCTTGCCCCGCCGCCATGCGCCCCACATAGCCGGCGAGTGAAATGAGCTTGTCGCCGGCGGTGGAACGAAAGCGGGCGAGCTTGAGCAGGCGCGGGCGCGCCTCGGCGTCTTCGTACAAGCCTTCCTTCAGCACGGCGCCGAATTGGCCCCAAAAGACGGCGTAATCCTCGGGCGCCTGCTCGGCCTTGCGTTCCAGTTCGGTCAGCACGCGGCGGACAATGGCCAAGCGCAGCCGCGCCAGCACCGGGCTTTGCTGCAACAGCTCGCGGCTGACATTGAGGGGCAGGTCGGCGGAATCGACAATGCCGCGCAGGAAGCGCAACCACGGCGGCGCCAACTCCTCGCCCACCTCGGCAATGAAAACGCGGCGCACGAACAACTTGATGCGCGGGCGGCGCAAGGGGTCGAAAAGATCGAGCGGCGGGCGGCCAGGCACGAACAGCAGCACGGCGTAGTCGAGCTTGCCCTCGGCCAAAGCGTGAACGGTCAGCCAGGGATCGTCGGTGGCGTGCGCCACATGGTGGTAGAACTCGCGGTATTGCTCGGGCGTGATCTCGTTTTTCGGCCGCGCCCACAGGGCGCTGGCGGCGTTCACGGTTTCCTCGGCCGCGCCGTCCAGGAGCCGGACGGGAAAAGCGATGTGATCGGAATAGGTCTTGACGATGCGCCTGAGCCGCGCGGGATCGAGAAATTCGTCGGCGCCGGGGCGCAGATGCAATGTCACCGTGGCGCCGCGGCCGGCGCGCTCGGCGGGCGCGACGGTGAAGCCGCCGCCGTCGGAGGTCCAGTTCCAGGAATCGGCCTCGCCGGCGCGGCGGGAGACGACCTCGACCTTGTCGGCGACCATGAAGGCGGAATAAAAGCCGACGCCGAACTGACCGATGAGGGAGACGTCCTTGGCGGCATCGCCGGTAAGGCCGGCGAAAAACGCATCGGTCCCCGACTTGGCGATGGTGCCCAGGTTCTCGATCAATTCGGCGCGGTTCATGCCGATGCCGTTGTCGGAAACGCTCAGCGTGCGCGAAGCGCGGTCGGGCGCGACGCGGATGGCGAAGGCGCCCTCGCCGCCCAACAGATCCGGCGCGGTGACGGCGGCGTAGCGCAGGCGGTCGCAGGCGTCGGAGGCGTTGGAAATCAACTCGCGCAGGAAGATTTCCTTCTCGCTGTAGAGCGCGTGGGTAACGATGTGCAGCAGGCGCGAGACTTCGGCGCGGAAGGGCGCCTGGAAAGTGGCGGTCGGGTCGCTCATGCGTTTAACGTCGCGACTCGGATACCGAACTTAAGGCTTTTTCTCGGCCGGGGCTTTTTCTTCGTCCCGCACCAGATCGGCCATGCGGCGCGTCAAGTCCTTCGCCTGATAGTCGCCGATCTGATAGACCCAATCGGCGACGCGCGCCTGCCATTCCGCCGCCTGTTTCGTCGCCGCTTCGGCGTCGAGGAGGCCA
>CAZIVY010000672.1:0-2838 GCA_964542505.1 uncultured Rhodospirillaceae bacterium | reverse complement strand
ATCGCGGTCGCGCTCACGCCGTTCGGGCAGGTACGCAACAGCCTGGTCAGTGGCCACGAGGGCACGGGCATCGGCCTGCCTATCGTCGCTTCCTTGATGCGGTTGCACGGGGGCAGGATCGAGATCGAAAGCACCCCCGGTCAGGGCACGATGGTGAGCGTGATTTTCCCCGCCGAGCGCGTTCTGGCGAGAAAATCGGCGCCCGCCCGCGAACTGGCTTAGCAGGCTGCCGGAAAACCTCGCAACCGTCTTCGCGAGGAGGCCCCTTCGACGCGCGCCTCGCCCTTCGACGCGCGCTTTCGCGCGGCGCTCAGGGTAAGGGGGGCGCGGCGCTCAGGGCAGGCTGCCGGCGCGGCAATCCGGAAACAGGCGGATTCCTGCCATTTCCCGGGATCGCCCCAGGGCAAAGCCAAGAGGGGCCACTGCGTGTCCTCGCGATGACGATCCGGAGGGTTTTTCAGCCGCCTGTTGGAGCCTATCCCGGCGACGGCCCCGGATTAATCCCAAGTTAAGCAGCCGGTAAGCGCGTCTTTACCGCGCAAGAATATACCTGAACGTCCCATGCGATGGCGGACGCCGCCGAAATAGCGGTGGCACCGCGACCAAGGTGGCAGGGTTCAGCCGCGAAGATGAAAGACGTTCCGTCCACTACCCTGGACAGCGCCGCTGCGCGCCAAGCGGCGGTTCCAACCGGCTTGCCGCCAGCGCGCCCAGCGGCCAAGCCGCCGGACTTGTCGCTTGCGCGCGATGCGCCCCGGCCGGCAGAGCCGCCCTCGCCAATAGGTTCGGCGCGCGGTGCGCGCGGGCAGCGCCGGGCGCCCAAGTGGCATATCGTCTATTATGTCCTTGCCGCCTTCGACTTGGCGACGGTTTGCGGCGCCTTGATTCTCAGCCACGAGATCATGGCGATCTATCGGACGTCGGTGGTGGTCAACGAGGGTTGGGCGGGCCACCTTGCCGCATTGTCGGCGCTGGGACAGCATGCCGGCGCCGTCAACGCGCCCGGCAACGACATTTTCGACTCGCACGACGTCGCCGGCGAGGAGCGGCGCCAGGAAATCGCCCGCCAGAGCTATGAAGGCCATTTCGCCGAGTTGCGCGCGGACATCGTCCTCGGTGCGACGCCGAAGCAAGCCCAGGACTTGAACTTGCGTTTGGACTCCGTTGAGGTGGCCATGTCCGCCATGCTGGCGGAGGCCGAGCAAATCTTCGCCTTTTTCCGCACAGGCCAGGCCGAGAGCGCCGGACAGCGCATGGCGAGCATGGACCGCCGATTCGCCGACCTCTCGACGGCGATCGCGGTGACGGCACGGGCCGTGCGCGCCATACAGGCGGACTTGTTCAAGGAACAGGTGGCGGAAGCGTTGTTCCTGCGCCGGTTCGAGTATCTGTTCGGCGGGATAATTTTCCTGATGGTGGGCTGCGTCACCGTTTACGGTCACAGGATCGCCCGCGAATTCAAGCTTGGCGAGGAGGAACGGGCGCGCTACTTGCGCGAACTCGAGGACAAGGAAGAGACGCTGCGGCTGCGCGTCGCCGAGCTGTCGGACGCGCGAAGCGCCAGCCGCGCCAAGTCGGATTTCCTCGCCCACATGAGCCACGAATTGCGGACGCCCTTGAACGCCATCATCGGTTTCTCGGAAACGATGAAAGAGGGGGTTCTCGGCCCGGTCGATAATCCGCGCTACCGCGAATATCTGGGCGATATTCACGACAGCGGCCGGCACCTGCTGGCCATCATCAACGACATTCTCGACATGTCGAAGATCGAGGCCGGCAAGGCGGAATTGCACGAAGAGGAATGCCGGCTGGCCGATATCGTCCAATCGGCGCTGCGCCTGGTGCGCGCGCGCGCCGAGGCCGGCGGCGTCACGATCGGCGTGGAAATGCCGGCCAGGCTGCCGACGATGCGCGCCGACGCGCGGGCGCTGAAGCAAATCATGCTGAACCTGCTGTCGAACGCGGTCAAGTTCACGCGCGATGGCGGGCGGGTGGATGTCCGCGCGGAGGTGACGCCGGGCGCCGAGGCGCGCGTGATGGTGAGCGACACCGGCATCGGCATGCGCAAGGAAGACATCGGCATCGCGCTTGCTCCCTTCGGCCAAATCCGCAACAGCACGATGAATGCGCACGAGGGCACGGGCATCGGCCTGCCGATCGCCGCCTCGCTGATGCGCTTGCACGGCGGCAGCCTGGAGATCGAAAGCGCGCCCGATCGCGGCACCACCATTACCCTGACCTTTCCCGCCGAGCGGGTCCTCACGCCGAAATCCGCGCGCGCCCGCGAATTGGCCTAGTACCGGCTTTCGCGAGCTCGCGGGTCGCGACACGCCACCCGCGAACTCGCGAAAGCGGTACAGATTCACCAGGTTTGCACCCTTCATCCATGGTCCGCGCCCCTGGCGGCATTGCCGTCAATGCATAACAGCGCGTGGCTTGACGAGAGGCTGGGCGATGCGGACCAGGACTGGGAGGTCGGCGCCGCGACGATCGAGGCGTGGCGGAACGCGGACGAGGGGGAGGGGAAAAAATAGCGCCGGCCCCAAGGGCTGGGGCCGGCGACGGGTAGGGCGGGAAACGCTGGGCTTGAATTCCGTGCCCGGCGCGATCAGCGCGCGGGGATGAAACTGGTTTCGGAGTAGAAGATGTGACGGCCGATCTTCGGACCCCGGGCCAGACGCGTGCCCCAGCTCGGCGTCACGTAGTCGGCGTGGTACCACAGGGCGCCGTCGGTGGGGTCCTGCGAGAAGCCCCAATAAATGCGCTTCGCCAGACCGGTGGCACGCTGCCAAGAGGCCGAATCAACCGGCACGTCCGGGCGGCCGTCGCAATGGAACG
>CAZIVY010000671.1:0-9432 GCA_964542505.1 uncultured Rhodospirillaceae bacterium | reverse complement strand
TCGAAGACCAGGTGGCGCGGAACCAGCGGCGGGGGCACCGCCAAATCGATGTCGAAGATATCGTAGCGGCTTTCGCGCCCCATTTCGAGCAGATCGCGAAACCCGCGCGTGACGATGAGCGCGGTGCGCGCCCCGCGCCGCTCGATGAGCGCGTTGGTGGCGAGCGTGGTGCCGTGAACGACCTTGTTGACGGCGGCGCCCGCCACGCCGTGGCGCGCCAGCAGGTCGGTGACGCCGCGCAGCACCCCGGCGGCAAGGTCGGTATAGTCGGTCAGCACCTTGCCAGCCATCAACCTGCCGGTGCGCTTCTCCAGCAACACCAGGTCCGTGAAGGTACCGCCGATATCGACCCCGAGCTCATAGGCCGGCGGCCGGCGGGCGGACGGAGAAGCACTATTCCGCCGCATCGCGCAGCTCCGGTGCGTAGCCGTAATCGCGCGCGGCGGCATCGCGCGTAACCAAGCCGTCGGCGATGTCGCGGGCCAGCGCCTGGGGGTCGCGTTCACCTGGCGGGTACATGCCGCCCGCGCCGGGAATTTCCAGGCGCAGGACATCGCCACGCTCCATCCTGACTGGCAGCTTGTCCGGTATCGGCCTGCCGTTCAGGTATAGACCGCCGGCGGCGCCGGCCAGCCCGCCGCGCAAACCCCGCGGAGCCGTGCTGAGCTTGCCATGTTCGGCGCGCAAGGTGATCGTCTGGTCCGATACCGACTCCAGTTCGTAAATCTGACCGCAGCCGCCGCGATATTTCCCCGCGCCGCCCGAGTCGGGGCGCAACACGCGGCGGCGCACGCGCACTGGCAAAGCCTGCTCTAGGACTTCCACCGGCATATTGGACGAATTGGCGGGGAAGCTCATGCAATGCAGCCCGTCGCTGCCCGCGCGCGCGCCCATGCCTCCCATCACGAACATCAGGTCGGAAAAAGCCTGTCCGTGGGTGTCGCTTCCAGCCATGTACACGAGGAACTTGTTGCCGGATTCGGCCAGCATGCGGTTGGGCACAGCATCGGCCAAGGCGTTCAGGATGGCGATGGGTACATAATGGCCGCTGCTTGGCTTCATCTTGACCGGTGCGGGGAATCGCGGATTGAGAAACGATCCTTCCGGGGCATGCACCTTGATCGGCGCGAAGGTACCTTCGTTGTTTGGCAGCGCGGGCGCCGCCAGGCATTTCATCGTGTAGGTGGCCCAGACGTTGGTATAGACCCAGGTGCAATTGATCCCCAGGCTGGACTGCGGCGAACTGCCGGCAAAGTCGATCGCGATATTGCCACCCCGCGCTTCCACGCGCGCGCGGATGTTGAGCGGCTTGTCGAACCCGTCCACCGTGGTTTCGCCGTTATAGACGCCGTCGGGAATCGTCTCCGCCAGCGCCTTGCGCATCGTTCGCTCCGACCGCTGGCGGATCGTCGCCCCCAGATCCTCGAGGTCCCTGAGCCCGTGGCGGTCGAGGAACTCGGAAAGCTTGCGGCCCATGACCGCGCAGCCCGCCACCAACGCCCGCACGTCGCCCCCCACTTGGCGCGGCACGCGCACATTGGCCTCGAGCATGGCGAAAAACGTCGCGTTTTCGCGTCCACGGTCGAGAATCCTGAGCGGCGGAATGATCAGCCCTTCCTCGTAGACCTCGCGCGGCGAGCCCGACAGCGCGCCGCCGATGTCGGCCATGTGCGCCATGCATTCGGCGAACGCCACCAGCCGCCCGCGATGGAACAGCGGCGCCACGACGGCGATGTCGTTGAGATGGCCCATGATCCACCACGGATTGTTGGTGGCCACCATGTCGCCGGGCTTCAAGGAGTCGGCGGAAAAATGCTTCAGCAGTTCCTTGACCGCGATCGAAATGGTGCCGGTCTTCGAGGCCACGCTGACATCCGCCGCCAGCAGCCGTCCTTTCGGGTCGAACAGAAGCGCGCCGAAATCGCGGCCTTCGGTCACCACCTTCGACATCGAGGTGCGGATGATGGAGTACGCCGCCTCGTCGACCGTCAGCACCAGCCTGTTCCAGAGAATCTCCAGGTCGATGGGGTCGAAGACGCGGCGGGCGGGCTTCATAGGGGAATATCGACGTCCAGCAACGGGGCGTGTTGCTGCGCCCCGTAGACGTCGGTGTCGCCCACGTCGCCCGAGGCGATGAGGCGGGGAAGCGTCGCCTTGAAGGCGTTGCCCGCCGGATATTCGGTGAACAGCACGTCCTCGGGCCGCACCTTGTAGAGCCTGGCGAACAGCGCCGGGCATAACACGCCCGTCGCCCGCGCGCGTTCGAACAAATTGCGGTCATCGAAGACCACGTCGAAGGTGATTTCGAACGGGCCCGCGTTCTTGCTTTTGCAGGCCTTGGCGATGTCGCGGATAAGGGCCATGGCCTAGACCGTCTCATAGTCGATGGGGAAGGGTGCGCAGGCGTCGTCGATGGCCACGGTGTGGAACACCGAGAAACGGTAGGCCGGCGCGGTCTCGATATCCGAGGGCGAATAGGGAAACGCCATATTGCCCTCCTTGCACAGGCGGTTGGGAAAATCGACGTGCAACATCTGCACCCGCGCGATGGCCAGCACGGCATTGGCCAATTCCTGCGTCTTGGCGATCACCTCGACCACGAATCCCAATTCGTGGGATTGGGTGCGCTGCACCGGCTCCCAGCCCGACATCACGCCGTTGGCGCCATAGACGCGGATGACCAGCTTGTATTGATCCGGCTCGACGCCAAACGCGGACGCCTTGACCGAGACGTTTTCGCGCACCGAGTCGAGGAAATCATCCACGGTCGCGATCAGTAGCGGATCGCGCGTGCCGCAAATCGTGATGGCACGGTAGCCGACGAGCTCGGCGCCCTCGAGCTTCACCGTGTAAGGCTGCTGGGTCCAGCGCATGCCGCTGACGCGGACCGCGCGCTCGCTCACCGCTTCGAACAGGCAGTCGGAGGTATCGAGCAAGCCGCCGGGTTCGATATGGAAGCAGGGACTGGCGTTCTCGTGCAAGCTGTGATTGGCGACCGAGAACGGCGTGCACAGGCGTATGGGGTTCATCGCCTCGAGCACGACTCCGCCGCCGCTGTCCACGCTGGTCAGCAGGCAATCGTGGCCCTTCGGCAAGGCCGCCGTCGCGCCGCATTCCAGCATCTTGCCCGCGTACCACGACGGCGCCGGCGGCATTTGCGCGCGCGTGGCGCAGCCCGCCCAGGGCGCCGGATCGCTGGAGCGCCCGGCCAGCACCACCTCGGCGCCCTCGTCCAGCGCGCGCTGGAACGGCTCCGGGCCCATCATGCCGACGATGCGCGTCGCGCGGTCGATGGTGGCGTCGTCAAGGTCCTTCACGTTGCGCAAGGCCTTGACCCGTCCGGCCTTCAACTGGCCTTTGACCCACGATTTGTCCTGTTCGGCATGGATGACGGCCAGGCGGAAATGCAGATCGTCCTCACGCGCGATTTCGCGCACGATGCCGACGACCGTTTGCAGATGAGTCTCGCCGCCCGCGCCCCCGCAACTGCCAATGACCATGGGAATCCGTTGCCGGCGCGCGGCGCGCAGCATCAGGCGCAGGTCGCGCTTCATCGCCATGCGCGAGTTCACGCATTTGCCGGAGCCGAGATAGTAGGGACCAGGATCGGTGGAGCCACCGTCGACGCCGATCATGTGCGGCTGGCGGTCCATGCCGGCGTTCAGCGACGCCTCGGGAAAGCCATAGCCCAGCAGCCCGCTGGTGGACAGCAGCCGGTATTCCTGCATGACGTTTCCCTTCCCTTGCAGGCTCTGTCGCGGCCGGCGAGGTCCGCGCTGTTCGGACATTTCGCCGAACTGTCGTCGCCGGACAGAATCTTGTTGTCGCCAACCTGGATTTGACGCTACCTGTATAGACAACCATGCGTCAAGGTGGCAATGCCGGTACCGACCACGCCCTTGTATTTCCGCATCCAGGAGATGCTGCGCACGCAGATCATGTCGGGCCGGCTGACCGAAGGCGCGCGCCTGCCGTCGGAAAGCGAATTGGCCGAAAAATTCGAATCCGCGCGCGGCACCGTGCGCCAGGCCCTGGCGCAATTGGCCTTCGAGGGACTGATCGTGCGCCGCATGGGGCTCGGCACCTTTGTCGCCGGCAAGCGCATGGAAAGCCGCATCGAAGCGCAGCGCGTACGCTCCTTCGAGGAGCAAATGGAGGATAGGGGCGTTCATGTCGGCTTTCGCGTCCTTGGCTTCGACCGTGAAACGGCGTCGGCGGCGGTAGCGGCGGCGCTTGAACTCCAGGCGGGCGCGCCGATTTACCGCTTGCGGCGCCTGCGCCTGGTGGAAGACGAGATCATCGGCTTGGAAGACCGCTCGATCCCGGAGCGAATTGGCGCCGCGATCCCGGCCTCGGCGCTGGTCAGCCGTCCAGCGACAACAATGGTCGAGGCGGCGCTGGGCACGCCGCTGGGCGGCATTACCGTCACCGTCGGCGCGATCGGGGCGGAGGCCGAAACGGCGCGCGAATTGGGGGTGCGGCGCGGCAGCGCGGTCCTGGTGCGCGCCCACATCTTCTTCGATCAGGCCGGCAGGCCGGTGCTGTGCGGCGAGTCGATCTACCGCGGCGACAAATACCAGTTCACCTACCACTACGGCAAAGGCGGAACATGAGCGTCGACGCGGTCACCCTGGCGCTGGTAGCGGAGACGCTGACATCCTTCGTGCGCGAGATGCGCACGGCGGTGATCCGAACCTCGTTCTCGCCCATGATCCATGAGGGCCACGATTTTTCCTGCGCGATCATGAACCCGGCGGGCGAGCTGGTGGCCGCGTCGGAAGTGGACCAGCCGACGCATCTGTCGGCTCTGCCCTGGTCCGCGCGCTCGGTCTTGAAGCGCTATGCGGGCAGCCTGGCCGATGGCGATTTATTCCTCTTCAACGATCCCTATGCCGGCGGCACGCACCTGAACGACGTGGCGCTGATCAAGCCGGTGTTCGCCGACGGTTCTCCGCTGGCCCTGGTGGGCGTGATGGCGCATTGGCAGGACGTGGGCGGCATGGTGCCGGGAAGCCTGTCGGGTACCGCCACCGAGATATTCCAGGAAGGCGTGCGCATTCCCGCCGTGCGCATCGCCCATGCCGGCGTGCGCGCGGAAGAAGTGCTGGACATCCTTTTCGCCAATGTGCGCGATCCCGACGACCGGCGGGGCGACCTGAGCGCCATGGAAGGCGCGTGCGTGCTGGCCGAGCGCAAGCTCAAGGCGATGGTGGCGCGGCGCGGCCAGGCCACGCTCGGCGCCACCATGAACGCGCTGCTGGATCGCGCCGAACAACGCATGCGCGCTGCCATCGCCAAGCTGCCGGACGGCGAGTACCGGTGCGAGACGCATTTGGACAACACCGGCGGGCTGCCCGAGCCGCTGACATTGACGTTGCGCCTGACCATCGCCGGCGACGGCATCGAGGCCGATTTCACCGGCTGCCCGCCGCCGGTACCGGGGCCGACCAATCTGGGCCCGGCGCACGCCAGCACCGCCGTGTTCACCATGACCAAGGCGCTGCTCGATCCCCATGGACCGATCAACGCCGGCGCCATGCGCCCGCTGAAGGTAATCGCGCCGGAAGGAACGATGCTCAATGCCCGCTCGCCCGCGGCCTGCGGCGCCATCGGCGAAGTGCGCCGCGCGCTCGAAGGTCTGGTCATGGGCGCGCTGGGGCGCGCGGTGCCCGAGCGGGCCATGGGCGACCTCAAGGGCGCCTCCAATATCACCACCATCGCCTGGCGCGGACGCATCCCGTTTGTCGAATTCCCGGCCGGCGGCACCGGCGGCTGGATCGGCGCCGACGGCAACAACGCGGTGCGCAACTTCGCCGAAGGCGATCTGTCGTCGATCCATCCAGTGGAGGCGATCGAGCTGCGCTGGCCCTTGCGCGTGGAGAAGTGCGCGTTGCGGGTCGATGCGGGCGGCGCGGGCAAGCATCGGGGCGGCCTTGGGCTCGAGCGCGAGATTCGCGTGCTGGCTCCGGGGGCGACGCTCTCGGTCCTCTCCGACAAGAACCTCATTCCGCCCTACGGCGTGAACGGCGGGCATGCCAGCGCTCCCAACCGCTTTGTCGTCCGCCGCGGCCGGCAGATCGTCGAGCCGTCGGCAATTCCCGGCAAGGTCACGGCCTTTCCGCTGGACGACGGCGACGTGGTGATCATGCGGAGCGCGGGCGGCGGCGGCTTCGGCGACCCGCTTGATCGCGACCCGGAACTGGTGCGCCGCGACCAGGCGTTCGGCTACGTCTCCGCCCAGGCCGCGGCCGAGATTTATGGACTGGATTCCACCAGCACCGCCACCGCCCGGCGCCGTGATCGGCTTAGGCAAGAGCAAATCCGGCTGAAGCCCGTGCGGGCCGAGGCGCAATCAGGACGCCGGCGCGCGCATCTGTCGCCCAGCACGGCGCAAGCGTTGAAACTTGCCGATGGCGAGCTGGTGGAGATCGTCACCGCCGGCCCTTCACTTCGCGCCTGGGTTCTGCTGTCACCCGAGATCGAAGCGGGGGCGATCGGGCTGGACAGCGACGGTTTGTCGCTTGCCGGCGCCGATCCGACCGGGAAAGTGACGCTTCGCCCCGTTGGGAACACTTGTGGTTGAGCAGGTTGTAGGCATCGACGTTGGCGGCACCTTCACCGACCTGGTGCTGCTGAATGAAGATGGGCGGATATCGCTCGGCAAGGTGCCGTCGACGCCCGATGACCAGTCCATCGGCATAATGACAGGGATCCGGGCGACCGTGCGCGAGCTGCCGGCGTTGAAGCGCATCGCGCACGGAACCACGGTATCCACCAACGCCCTGTTGCAGGGCAAAGGCGGGCCGGTGGCCATGGTCACCACCGCCGGCTTCCGCGATGCCATCGAGATTGGCCGCACGCGCCGGATGCTGCCGAGCGTCTACGATCCGTCGTTCGTGCGGCCGCCGCCGCTGGTGCCGCGGCCATTGCGCTTCGAGGTGGGCGAGCGTGTGCTGGGCGACGGCTCGACGCTCACGCCGCTTGACGAGGCCGCGGTGGTGAAGGCGGCGCACGGCATCGGGGATCAGGCGCGCGCCGTGGCGGTTTGCTTTCTGCACTCTTGGATCGACCAGCGCCACGAGCGGCGCGCGGCCGAGATTCTTCGCGCGGCGCTTCCCGGCACCTATGTCACCGCGTCGGCGGACGTGATCCCGGAATTCAGGGAATACGAACGCTTTTCGACCGCCGTCATCAACGCCTTCCTGCTGCCGGTGATGGACCGCTATTTGGCCGGGCTCGACCAGGCGCTGGCCGAAGCCGGTTGTGGCGGCAGGCTGGTGACCATGAGCTCCGCCGGTGGAACCCTGGACATCGGCACCGTTCGCCGCCTCCCGGTTCGCACCATCCTGTCGGGACCCGCCGGCGGGGTGACGGGCGCCATGTGGATCGCGGCCGCCGCGGGGGTCGAACGATTCATCACCTGCGACATGGGGGGCACCAGCACCGACGTGTGCGTGATCGAGCATGGCCGACCCGCCTTGGTGAGCGAAACTGCCTTCGCCGGCTATCCGCTGAAAGGCCTGCAGTACGACATCAACACCGTGGGCGCGGGCGGCGGCAGCATCGCTTCCGCGGAAGCCGACGGCATCCTGAAAGTAGGGCCGCTGAGCGCGGGGGCGGAACCAGGTCCGGCGGGTTATGGCCGCGGCGGCACCGAAGCGACGGTCACCGACGCCAATCTGGTCCTGGGCCGACTGGGAATCAGGCGCCGACTCGGCGGCAGCATCGCGCTGGATCGCGATCTCGCGGCCGCGGCGGTGGCGCGCCTGGCCTTGCGGTTGAGCCTTGGGCCGGACGAGTTGGCCGAGGGCATTCTGCGCCTCGCCGTGGCCCGCATGGCGGGCGCCATCCGTGCGATTACCGTCGAAAAAGGCCACGATCCGGCGGACTTCGCGTTGCTGCCCTTCGGCGGCGCCGGCGCCATGCATGCTTGCGATCTGGCCGAGGAACTGGGCATGAACGAGGCGCTGGTGCCGATTTGCCCGGGCAATCTGTCGGCGCTGGGCCTGCTGGCGTCCGACCAGCGCCAGGAACTGGTGCGCACCTGCGTGAAGACGCTGGACCGGCTGGACGGCGGCGAACTGGCGGGACTGATGGCCGCGCAGGAAGCCGCCGGCCGCTTGCTGCCGCTTTTGGCAGGCCTGCCCGCGGCCAGCATTCGATTCGAGCACGCGCTTGACATGCGCTATGCGCGCCAGGCCTTCGAGATCACGGTGCCGCTGCCGCCGAGCGCGCCGACACCGGGCGAACTGCGCGAACGGTTCCTGGAACAGTACCGGCAGCTTCACGGCCATGCCGACCCTCATGGCGCGATCGAGATCGTGACCTTGCGGACCATGGCCATCGGCGTGACCGACAAGCCGGCGCTGCAGCCGCTGGCGGCCGGCGCCGGCAGACCCACCACCACCGGTAAGCGCGCGGTGCGGCTGCGCGGCAAGGCCGCCGACTGGCCGGTCTATGACCGCGCCGTTTTTGGCGCCGGTCATCGCTTCAAGGGACCGGCAGTCGTCGAGGAAGCCAACGCCACCACGGTGGTGCTGCCGGACTGGAGCGTCGCCGTGGATAAATGGGGCAACCTTCGCCTCAAGCGTTGAACGAACAGGGAAAGCGCCATGGAAAACGGATTTCGCCGCAAGCTGGAAAGCGGAGCCAATCTGATCGGCATGATGCACTTCACCGGCAGCCCGATGCTGATCGAGGTGATGGCGAGCGCCGGCATCGACTTCACCAATATCGACATGGAGCACAGCCCCATCGATATCGGACTGGTGGCGCACCTCATCCGCACCGCCGACGCCGCCGGCGTGACGCCGTTCGTGCGCGTGCCCTCGGCCGATCCCGGCATCATCAATCAGGTGCTCAATCTCGGCGCGCCGGGCATCATCATTCCGCACGCCAGCAAGAAGGACTGCCTGGCGGCGGTTGCGGCCGCGCGCTACGCGCCCGAAGGCATTCGGGGATCCTGCCCCGCCATCCGCGCGGCGGGGTACAGCCAGCCAGACTGGGCGGCGTGGACGCGCCGGGCCAACCGCGAAGTCACGGTGATCCCGCTGCTTGAGGAGAAAGAGGACATCGACAATGCGGACGAAATCCTGGCCATCGACGGCGTCGATATCGTCTTCATGGGGCCGTTCGACTATTCGGTCGCGCTCGGCATACCGGGGGCCAATTTCGACCATCCGGAAATGGCCGCGGCCCTCGACGGCCTGGTGGCCAAGGCGCGCCAACGGGGCAAATACGTGATGACATCGGTGGGGGCGCGCATCGACACCGGCTATGCGCGCCAGATCTTCAAGCGCGGCGTGCGGCTTATCAGCTACAGCGCCGATGCGCTGGTTTTCCAGGAAGCCTGCAAGCAGATCGTCGCGACCCGCGCGTGAGTGACGCCGCCGCCGAACCCATGACCACCGCCGGCCGATTGAGCCGGCTGGC
>CAZIVY010000670.1:0-3492 GCA_964542505.1 uncultured Rhodospirillaceae bacterium | reverse complement strand
TCCAGCAGCGCCTCTTCCAGCGCCCGCAGCGTGTCCACGTCGAGGTCGTTGGTGGGCTCGTCGAGCAGCAGCAGGTTGGCGCCGGATTTCAGCATCTTCGCCAGATGCACGCGGTTGCGCTCGCCGCCCGATAGCTGGCCGACTTTCTTCTGCTGATCGGACCCCTTGAAGTTGAAGCCGGAACAATAGGCGCGGCTCGGCACATCGCGCTTGCCCAGCTTGACGACGTCCAGGCCGCCGGAAATCTCCTGCCACACCGTGGCGTCGGGCTTGAGCGCGTCGCGCGATTGATCGACGTAACCCATGACCACGGTGTCGGCGACGCGGATCGCGCCGGCGTCGGGCTTGTCCTGGCCGGTGAGCAAGCGGAACAAGGTGGTCTTGCCGGCGCCGTTGGGGCCGATGACGCCGACGATGCCGCCGGGCGGCAACTTGAACGACAAATCGTCGATCAACAGCACGTCGTTGTAGCCTTTGGACACGTGCGCCGCCTCGATCACCAGATCGCCCAGCTTCGGGCCTGGCGGAATGACGATTTGCGCCTGTTCCTGCGCCTTCTCGTGCTCGACCGACAGCAATTCCTCGTAGGCGTTGATGCGCGCCTTGGATTTCGCCTGGCGGGCGCGCGGGCTGGCCCTGATCCATTCCAGCTCGTGGGCCAAGGTGCGCCGGCGGGCCGCCTCATCCTTGCCCTCTTGTTCCAGGCGCTTTTCCTTCTGCTCCAGCCAGGACGAGTAATTGCCCTTCCACGGAATCCCCTGGCCGCGATCCAATTCGAGAATCCACCCCGCCACATTGTCGAGGAAATAGCGGTCGTGGGTGACCGCGACCACGGTGCCCTTGTATTCCTGCAGGAAGCGTTCGAGCCAGGCAACCGATTCCGCGTCCAGATGGTTGGTGGGCTCGTCCAGCAACAGCAGGTCGGGCTTTTGCAGCAGCAGCCGGCAGAGCGCGACCCGCCGGCGCTCGCCGCCCGACAGCTTGGTCACGTCGGCGTCGCCCGGCGGGCAGCGCAGGGCGTCCATGGCGATTTCCACGTCGCGCTGCAAGTCCCACGCGCCCTTGGCGTCGATCTCCTCCTGCAATTTGCCCTGTTCCTCGATCAGGCGGTTCATTTCGTCGTCGTCGGCGACCTCGCCGAACCTGGCCGATACGGCCTCGAAGCGGTCCAGCAGCGCCTTGGTTTCGGCGACGCCCTCCATGACGTTGCCAAGCGCGTCCTTGGCCGGGTCCAGCGCTGGCTCCTGCGCCAACATGCCGACCTTGACGCCGTCGGCCGCCCAGGCGTCGCCGATGAATTCCTTTTCCGTGCCGGCCATGATGCGCAGCAACGTCGATTTGCCGGAGCCGTTGAGGCCCAGCACGCCGATCTTGGCGCCGGGCAGGAAGCTCAGGTAGATGTCCTTCAAGACCTGCCGGCCGGCCGGATAGGACTTGCTCAGGCCCTTCATCACATAGATGTACTGGTAAGAAGCCATTGTCGCTCCGGTTCGCCCCGCCTTCGGGGCGGCACTTGTAGCGAATGCCCCCCCGTGGCGCAACCGGCGCGCCGCCGCAACGCGGCCCGGCCGGAGCCGTGGCGCGGTCGGCTGTTAAGCAAACGTCAATCAATCGGCGGCAGAGATAACGGCCGCACGTCCTGGTCGGCAACGATTCCGCCGCAACGGCACGCCGGCGACATCGAGGTCAAAGCAATGAAGTCGACAGTCTTGATCCTAAGTCTGGCGGTGGCCGTTCTCGCCGCCCTCCAGGCGCCGAGGGCCATGGCGCAGACGGGCCCCGGCGCGGTTCAATCCAGCGAATCCGCCACCCGGCTGACGCTTTACGGACAGGTCAACCGGGCGCTGCTCCGCGCGTCCGACGGCGCCAGTACCGGCACGTTCTTCGTCGACAACGACCATTCGTCGACCCGCTTCGGGCTACGCGCCGAGGGCGCGGCAGGCAACGCGCTGACGATCGGCAGCGTGATCGAAATCGAGATCGTGTCCAACTCCTCCCGGGACGTGTCGCTGCCGAGCGCCATATCGGTGGGCAACGCCGAATTCAACGACCGGCGGCTCGAGGTTTACGGCCAAAGCGCCAAGTACGGCAGCCTGTGGCTCGGACAAGGCCATACGGCGTCCGACGGCGCCGCCGAGGTCGATCTGACGCGCACCGACGTCGTCGCCAGCTCCGACATCAATGACTTCGCCGGCGGCATGCGCTTCAACGGCACCGGGCCGCGCATCAGCACCGTGTTCCCCAACATGGACGGCCTCGGCCGTGACGACCGCATTCGCTACGATACGCCGTCGTTCAGCGGCTTTCGCGGCTCGGCTTCCTATGTCGGGGGCGGCGCCTACGACCTGGCGGTGCGCTTCCGGGGACAGTTCGACCGCAACACCACCCTCGCGGCCGCGGTCGCCTACTCCGACGAGACCACCACCCCCACCAACATACGAGAGCAGTACGTTGCCTCGCTCTCGGCCCGGCGCGGCGACAACTGGAGCGGCGCCATCGCCATTGGCACGAGCTCGGCCCCCGCCCCGCGCCAGCCGGTCTTTTACTATGGCAAACTGGCGTACGAGAGGGCGGGATTTTTCGGCATCGGGCGGACAGTGTTCGCCGTCGACGTTGCGTTGGCGAGCGACATCCAATTGGCCAATGACGAGTTTCTCTCCTATGGCGCCTACATCGTGCAGATCATCGACCGCGCCGGCGCCGACGTTTATCTCGGCGTGCGCAACCACCAGCTCACCCGCCCGGGTTCCACGTTCAACGACATTATGGCGATCATGGCTGGCGCGCGGGTGAAGTTCTAACCATGCTGGGGAAAAATCCGATGATCCGTTACATAGCCCTCGCCGGTGTCGCGGTCGCGGTCATGCTGGGCGGCTGCTCGACTTTCGCGCCCGAGGAGCCGGATATGATCAACGATCGGCTGCGCCCGGGCCCGGGCCTGTTGAGCGGCGCCAACGGCGAGTTCGTCCTCTTTCCCCCGACCCAGGAACCGGCCAAGCCGCAGGCGGACTGAGCCGCCTTCGGGGCGGCGCTTGTAGCGAATGCCTCCCCGGGGCGCAACCGCGGCCCCGCTATCAATCGCCGTCCGGCGCTGCTATAGGCCGCGGCATAGGGGGGCGACGCATGCCGGTCGCGGCGATGTCATTGGCGGTGCTGTGCTGGTCGGCGGCGCTGGTGGGCAACAAGGCGCTGCTGGCGACCCTGTCGGTGACCGAGGTCGCGTTCAGCCGCATGTCGTTGGCGGCGGTCATTCTGTGGGCGGCGTTGGCGATCCGGGGCGAATTGGCGCGGGCGCGGGTGGGCCGCGGGCCGTGGCTCATGGGCGTGCTGGAGCCGGGCATGACCGGCCTTCTGGTCATCTGGGGCATATCGCTCACCGCCGCCAGCCACGCCGCGGTGCTGTGGGCGCTGACGCCCGTCGCGGTGCCGCTGATGGCGCATTTCGCGCTGGGCGAGCGGCTGCGCCCAGTGGTGGCGGTGGCGGCAATGCTG
>CAZIVY010000669.1:0-2528 GCA_964542505.1 uncultured Rhodospirillaceae bacterium | reverse complement strand
TCCCGAATCGATGCCGATATTGTCCATGACCAGGCCGCCGATCCTGATCTTGCGGCTGACCTCGATCTCGATCAGGCGGTCGCACGCGGCCTTGGAAAAGCCCGGATGGTTCCAGCCGTTGATGTAGGGGCTGGTGGCCATTTCGGGACCGCCGAAGAAGCGCGACCAGCCGGCGTTGACCACGATCCACGTGCCGCTTTTCAGCCGCGCCGCGATGGCGTTGATGTCGGCGGCGGTCACCACGCCCTGGGTTGCGTTGCCGAAATTGGTCGCTTTCACGTCCGGGCTGGGCTTGCCGCCGTTCTTGTCCAGGATGGCGCGCACGCGCGCGCTGATGTCGAGGAACACGACGGGGCCGATCAGGTCGTCGCTGCCCAGTTCGTCGAGCGTGCGCCGGTCCGGCTTCATCGATTCGGTGGTTGCCTTGTCGTTGATGAAATGTCCCGGCGCGTCCAGATGGGTGCCGTGGTGGTCCGAGAGCAGCATCCGTCCCATCGCGAAGTGGCCGCGGTTGGTGGCGATATCGGGCAGTTGCTCATAGATCGCCTGGGCGCCGAAAGTGGGCGCCGGACTGCTGCCTTTATAGGGCCGGTTGAGGTCGGGCTTGGCGATGTCGCCGCCGAGCGGCGCGAAGGTGCCGATGGGATGCGTCAGGTCCACCGTGAACGCCGCCGCCATTGCCGGCGCCGGGCCGAGCGCCACGGCGGCCAGTATCGCCGCTCCCGCGCTCAACGTCCCCGCGCTCGACTTCACCGCCGCCATTTTTCCCTCCCCGCCTACCGCGCCCGCGCCGCGCGCGAACGATACCGCCGGCGGCCTTGGCCGGCAATGCGGATCGTCCCCGCCGGGGTAGAAGGTGCGCCGGCCTCGACCTCGATGGGCAGTTGACACAATAGCAAATTTGCTATATTTTGTGATCCATGCCCTGGAGGGTAGTTCTGCTCGACGAGCGCGTTGCCGCAGAGCTCGAGGCCCAGCCCGACGATACGCGCGCGCGGTTCGTGCGCATCGCCAACCTGATTGAAACCCATGGCCTCGAACGCGTACGCGAGCCCTATGTGAAACATATCGAGGGCAAGCTTTGGGAAATGCGAATGAAAAGCAAGGCTGGAATAGCGCGCGCGCTTTACGTGGCGGCGAGCGGGCAGCGCGTGGTGGTCGTCCACATATTCGCGAAAAAGACGGCGAAGACGCCACGCCGCGCCATCAGGCTCGCCTTGCAGCGGGCGGAGGACGTGTCATGAAAGCAAGCCGGAAGAACATCCCCGTCGCCGAACTCCACGGGAAATGGGCGAAGAAGCGCGGGTACGCCGAGGCCTATGTTGGACTCGAAGAGGAGTTCGCGCTCGCGTCCGCCATGATCGAGGCGCGCTCGCGCGCCAATCTGACGCAAGCGGAACTGGCGAAGCGCATGGGTACGACCCAGACCGTGATCGCCCGGTTGGAAGGCGGCCGCGTGAAACCCTCGACCCGGACGCTGGAACGGCTCGCCGGCGCCACGGGAAGCCGCTTGCGGATCGTCTTCGAACCGCGGCCGGGCCGAACCTAGGTCGGCCCCCCTCAGCGATTCCGCCGCGTGGTGCCGGCGAAGCGGATCGCCTCCTCGGCGGCGCGGATCAGCGCCCGCGCCTTGTTCACCGTCTCCTGAAATTCGGATTCGGGGTCCGAATCGAAGACCACGCCGCCGCCCGCCTGCACGTACATGGTGCCGTCCTTCACCACCGCCGTGCGCAGCACGATGCAACTGTCCATGGAGCCGTTGGCGGAAAAATAGCCGACCCCGCCGCCGTAAATGCCGCGCCTCTCCTTCTCCAGCTCGTCGATGATTTCCATCGCCCGCACCTTCGGCGCCCCCGACACGGTACCGGCGGGAAACCCGGCGAACAGCGCGTCCAGCGCGTCGTGACGCGGATCGATCTCGCCTTCGACGTTGGAGACGATGTGCATGACGTGGGAATAGCGCTCGATGACGAATTGCTCGGTGACGCGCACGCTGCCGATGCGGGCGACGCGCCCCA
Source organism: uncultured Rhodospirillaceae bacterium (assembly GCA_964542505.1). Classification (GTDB taxonomy): domain Bacteria; phylum Pseudomonadota; class Alphaproteobacteria; order Ferrovibrionales; family Ferrovibrionaceae; genus CAZIVY01. Next base: position 510 of record CAZIVY010000669.1, on the reverse strand, counting down.
CGTCGTTGCGCCCGAGGTCGAGGAGCATCAGATGCTCGGCGCGTTCTTTCGGATCGGCGAGCAGCTCGGCGGCAAGCCGCGCGTCTTCGGCGGCGTCGGCGCCGCGCCGCCTGGTGCCGGCGATGGGCCGGATGGTGACCTTGCCGTCGCGCAGCCGGACCAGGATTTCCGGGCTCGATCCGACGACGGCGAAATCGCCGAAATCGAGGAAGAACATGAAGGGCGAGGGGTTGGTGCGCCGCAGCGCCCGGTAGAGCGCGAAGGGCGGCAGGCCGAAGGGGACCGAAAAGCGCTGCGAGGGCACGACCTGAAAGGCGTCGCCGGCGGCGATATAGGCTTTCGCCCGCTCGACCATGGCGTGATATTCCACCCGCGTGGTGTTGGAGCTCGGCTCCGGCAGGCGTTCCAGGTCCGCCGGCGCGGCGGCGGCGTGGGGAAGCGCGCGGTCGAAGTCGGCCATGACGTCGCCGATGCGCTCGCGGGCCAGGTTGTAGGCCGAGCGCGCGTCGC
>CAZIVY010000668.1:0-2191 GCA_964542505.1 uncultured Rhodospirillaceae bacterium | reverse complement strand
CCGGGAAAGGCCCATGCCGCGCGCCAAACTCGACGACATCGACCGCCGGATGCTGGCCGCGCTGCAAGCCGAGGGCCGCATGACCAATCTGGCCTTGGCCCGCAAATTGGGCATTTCGCCGCCATCCTGTTTGCGCCGCATGCGCTTGCTGCGCGACGCCGGCTATATCCGCGCCTACCACGCGGAACTGGATGCCGAGGCGCTGGGGTTTGGCGTCGCCGCCTTCGCCATGGTGGGCCTCACCAGCCAGGCGGAGGCGAACCTGGTGGCCTTTGAGAAGCGGGCGGCGAACTGGCCCTTGGTGCGCGAATGCCACATGCTGGCGGGCGAGGCGGATTTCTTGCTCAAGATCGTCGCCGCGGATTGGGACGCCTTTCAGGCGTTCTTGACCACGGAACTGACCGCGGCGCCGACGGTAAGCAGCGTCAAGACCATGCTCGCGATCCGTACCAGCAAGCACGAGCCCGGCATCCCGGTGCCCGGCGATCAACCCGCGCCCGCGGCGAAGCGGCGGCGGCCAAGGCCGTGAACTCAAGAACTGCCGCCATCGCCGGTTCACGGAATTCGGTTTGGGGCGGCAAGCGCGCCTCACACTTTGCCAACGCCAATACCGAGGTTGACCCGGAGCGGACTCATGGCCCAACTGCAGGGCCCATGTGTCTATTGGGAAGCATCGCCAACATGATCATGCACTGAATGTTGGAGCAGATCCCTAGAGCGCGTCCGGTCGAGGTGGAATCCCCCCTCTCCCTACCCACTCCCGGTCAAGCGGGGAGAGGGATGCGATGCGAAGGCGCAAAGACGGAAAAGCGCGGGACTCAATCCAGCGTTCTGGCCACTCGGAACCCGAGGGTCCTGCCCCGATTGCCGGCGCCGTGCCCACTGCGAATGGCGGAGCGCGCACCCACTGGGTAGTCGACCCACGACCCGCCGCGGATGACGCGTCTGGCGCAGTTGCCGGTCGTCCATGAACTCCCGTCCGTGGGCGCCCCCGCGTAGCCGTCATTGACGCAATCCTCGACCCACTCCCACACGTTCCCGTGGACATCATGCAGGCCAAAACCATTCGGCCGATAACTCCCGACCGGGACTGTTTGCTTGCCGGCGACGTTCACGCCAAAACCCATAGGCCGGTTGCTGGCGGCCGGGACTGCTTGCTTGTCGGCGATGTTCGCCAGGTCCGGGCCGATCGCCGACCCCGTGTGGTACTGCGTCGTGGTCCCGGCCCGCGCCGCGTACTCCCACTCGGATTCGCTCAGCAGCCGATACTTCTTCCCCGTCCGCCGCGACAGCCAAGCTACGTACGCCTGCGCGTCGTCCCACGACACGCCGATCGCCGGCCGCCGGTCGTTGCCTGGATTTGCGGCGCGATCGCCGGCGCACCCGTCGTCGGCGATGCAGGCGTTCCACTCCGCAACGGTGACCTCGTACTTCCCTGCCGCAAACGGCCGCCCGATGGTTACCCGGTGCTGCGGGCGCTCATCGGCGCTATGTCCCTCTTCGCTCTCGGGCGAACCCATCACGAAGCTCCCCGCCGGAACCACAACCATCTCGGGACAGACATCGCAGTCCTTGAACGGAGTTCGCGGACCACTGTCCGGCGAAGCCACGCCCGGCGGTGGCGATGGCGGGTTCTGCGCCAGGACCGAATCAGCCGCGAAGAGCGAACCCACGGCGACCGCAGGAACAGCCGCGAGAGCGAGGCGGATAAGGCTGATCGACATTCGAGGCATTGAATTCATCGTCGTTGTCACGCTGCGCTATGGGTTGCCTGCCGGCCTATCTCCTGACTGCGACGAAGCCGTATTTGGCCAGGACCTTGCCGGCATCGCGGACCGATACGATGCCAGAAGTGTCGTTAACCAAGTGTCAACGAGCACTTCAGCGTGAGTTCACGTTTGGCAACAAAGGAAGGCGAGCCGCCGATAGCGGACACGTCGGCTGTTGGCACATCCGCGACATGCCGCGCCGCTGGAACGAATGCCGCTTTGAGCCTGGAAGCAGAAATCAAAGCACCAGCGCGACCCCGGCCGGTCTGGTGCGTTCACGTCCTACCCGAAGCTGACGGAAACGACTTCGTAGGTGCGCGAGCCGCCGGGGGTGGTTACGTCGACTTCCTCGCCTTCGCCTTTGCCGATCAACGCCCGCGCCAGCGGCGAGGTGATCGAGAGCCGCCCGGAGCGAATGTCGG
>CAZIVY010000667.1:0-2729 GCA_964542505.1 uncultured Rhodospirillaceae bacterium | reverse complement strand
TTCGTATCGAGCGAAAAAGACAACACCATCACCGTGCTCGACGCCGGCACGCTGGCGATCACCAAGACCGTCAAGGTCGGCCAGCGCCCGCGCGGCATCCTGCTGAGCAAGGACGCCAAGCAGTTGTTCATCGCCACCAGCGACGACAACCACATCGAGGTAATGGACCTCGCCACCCTGAAGGTGACGCACACTTTGCCTTCCGGTCCCGACCCGGAGCTGCTGGCGCTGAGTCCCGACGGCAAGCTGATCTACGTTTCCAACGAAGACGACAACATGGTGACGGTGGTCGATATCGAGGGCCGCCGCCAGGTGGCCGAAATTCCCGTCGGCGTCGAGCCGGAAGGCATGGGCGTCAGCCCCGACGGCAAGTGGCTCATCAACACCTCCGAGACCAGCAACATGGCGCACTTCATCAACCTGCAAACCTTGAAGGTCGAAGGCAACGTGCTGGTGGACGCGCGCCCGCGGGTGGCCGAATTCACCCCCGACGGCAAGCAAGTCTGGGTGTCGGCGGAAGTCGGCGGCACCGTTAGCGTCATCGACGTGGCGACGCAGAAGGTCGTGCACAAGATCGGTTTCGCCGTCCCCGGCCTGCGCCGCGAGGCGATCCAGCCCGTGGGCGTGCGCTTCACCCGCGACGGCAGGCGCGTCTTCGTCGCCTTGGGCCCGGCGGCCCGCATCGCGGTGATCGATGTCGCGACCTACAAGGTGGACCGCTATCTTCTCGTCGGCCAGCGGGTATGGAACATGGCCTTTAGCCCCGACGAGAAGCGCCTGTTCACCACCAACGGCGTCAGCAACGACGTGTCGGCGATCGACGTCGAAACCTTGAAAGTCATCAAGTCCGTGCGCGTCGGCCGCCTGCCCTGGGGCGTCGTGGTCGCGCCCTGAGCGTCGTGCCGGCCTTGAAGCCTTGGCTTCTTCTTGTGGCGGTGGCGGGAGGCTTGGCCTCGCCCGCTTCGGCGGCCGAACAACCCGCCGATTGGCCCTGCCAGCAGTCCTTGGTGCCCGAGGTTGCGGCCGCGGTCCTTTGGGCCGGCCCGCCGGTCGAGGGGCTGGAAGGAACCTGGCGGCAAGTGACGCCGGTGGCCGATCTTGTTGATCGCCTCGGCCGCGACCGCCATCCCTTGGATCAGGCCGAGCGCGACATCGAGCAATTCGCCAAGGGCCTGCCGGCGGCAGACAAGGACCGGCAATTGACTCTGCTGTTCGTCGGCGTGCTTGAATCCGCCAACGCCCGCCGCGCGGAGTTGATGACCGGCATCCGCAAGCTTACCCGCCAGCAACAGGAATTGGCGCGTCAGATCGACAACGGCCTGACCGAGATCCAGCGCCTGAGCCAGGAGGCGGACGGCGCGGCGAAGGCCGCCGAATTGCGCGACAAGCTGGCCTGGGGACAGCGGCTATTCGATCAGCGCGAAAAGGCGCTGCCGCATCTGTGCGAAACGCCGGTGCTGGTTGAGGAACGGCTGGGGGAAATCGCGCGCGCCATCGCCGCCCGGTTGGATTAGCCGCGATCAATCCTCGCGCGCCAGCGGCTTGCCGGCCGCGAGCGCCAGGCCGGCCGCCGCCCAGCCGTCGGTGCCTTCCGGGTACCAATGGACCCGGGCGTAGCCATAGCTCATGGCGCGCCTGGCCGCGTTCCACGACATCCAGCAATCCGCCAGGCAATAGAAGACCAGTGGCCGCTCCTTGTCGCCGCCCGTGGCCTTGTCCAGCGCGCGGCGGAAATAGGTCTCGAGACGCTCGCTCAATTGGCCGAATCCCACGTCCGCCACCCACAGGCTGCGGGGAATGTTATGCCGCGCTCTGGGCAGCCATAGCGTTCCCGGCGCCATGTTGGGCGGACGCTCGGGCGCCGGCAGGACATCGATGAACAAGGCTTGTCCCGATTGCCACAAACGCTCCGCTGTATCCGTATCGAGCACGGTGGCGCCCTTCAGCGTCGCCGGAACCGGGGCGCGGAAGTCGTCCATGCGGTAGCCATCTGGCTCGGCCACGCCAGCCGCCCGTGCAGCCGCCGGAATCGCCAGCGCCAGGAACGCCAGCGCCGCGGCCGCGGCGGCGATCACGGAATAGCCTTGCCCGCCGCATCCAGAAGGGGAACGGAATATTCCTTGAGGATAACGGCGATCTGCGGCTCGAGTTTAAGCAGCACCTCGTTCAACTGCCGTTTCCATTCGCCTTCGCCGTGGCGCACCGCCATGGTGATGTGAAAGTCCATGCGCGCGCCCGGCGGCTCGCTGACCAGCGGCACCAGGGTCAGCGCCACCTTTTGCTGCTTGGCGTAATAGCCGGCGATCGGGCCCCAGATCAAGGCGAGGTCGGTTTCGCCCTTCGCCACGTCCTCGATGGCGCGCTTGGCCGGGTTGTCCACTCGCGTATCCACCACCAGGTCGTAGGGGCGCACGCGATCGAGCATTCCGTGGCGCGCCAGCAACGACGCCGGCGGCGTTCCCGCCACCACCCCGACGCTCAAATTGCGCAACGCGGGATCGCCGACGGTGGTGGCGGTGAGGCCCGACCCGGTTCGGTACACCATGGCGTAGACCGACCGGTAATAGGGGTTGGTGTTCTGCACCAGGTCCTGCGCCGTCGGAATGCCGGAAATCACGTCGCACTGGCGCAACTGAAGGGTGTTGCGCACGAAACCGGCGGACTGCGGAAACCAGTAATATTGCAGCGGCCGCTTCAGTTCCCCGGCGATCAGGCGCACGATCTTGTTT
>CAZIVY010000666.1:0-3156 GCA_964542505.1 uncultured Rhodospirillaceae bacterium | reverse complement strand
GCCGCCAGGCACAGAAGTCGCCCAAGCCGGTTCGAGTCCATGACCCACCTCATTTGATGCTGTGACCGTACGAACCGGTCATGCCGCCGCCGGCGCTGTTGCCGGTCTGACCGAAAAAGAACAGTTCGATATCGCTGGGCGCCACGAACTTGTCGGTCGGCGCCGCCAGGGTGCCGGCCTTGGCCGGCTTGGCCAGGCGCGGCGTGACCATGATGACGAGTTCGGTTTCCTTCCGGCTGAACTTGGGGCTGCGGAACAACAAGCCCAACACCGGCACGTCGCCGAGCCAGGGTATCTGGCTAATCGTATCGGTGAAGTCATTCGCCAGCAGGCCCGCGATGGCAAAGGATTGCCCGTCGCGCAACTCCACCGTGGTCTTGGCGCGCCGGGTTTTCAGCGACGGAATCTCGATTCCGGCCACCTTGACGACGGTGTTGAAATCCAGCGAACTGACTTCCGGCGCCACCGCCAGGCTGATCATGCCGTCTTGCATCACGGTGGGCGTGAACGAAAGGCCGACGCCGAATTGCTTGTAATCGATGGCGATGGTGCCGTTGTCCTGGGGCACCGGATAGGGATACTCGCCCCCGGCGAGGAAGCTCGCGGTCTCGCCGGATATGGCGATCAGCGTCGGTTCCGCCAACGTGCGGCTGGCGCCTCTTTCCTCCATCGCCTGGAAGAAAAGGTCGATATTGAGGTAGCGGCTGGCGGCGAACGCGCCGCCCACGACGAGCCCCGGGGTTACAATCGACGTGGAGCCGGTCACGACGTTGAAATTGGTGGTCCCAAGATTGGACGCGGTGCTGGCGTCGTTAAAGGTAATGCCGTTGTTCAAGCGAAGATTCTTCGCCAACCGGCGTTCGACTTCGGCGAACTTGACCTCCAGCATGACCTGCTGGCTGCCACCCACATGCATGTGGTTGCTGACCTTGCCCGGGGCGTAGCGTTCCGCCAAGTCCATGGCGCGGGCGACACCGGCGGCGCTGGACATCGTGCCGCTGAGGGCGATGGAGCCGCCGAGGCCGCGCACTTCGACCTTCTCGTTCGGCATCAGCTCGTAGAGCTTCGCCTTCAGGTTCTCGACGTCGTAACTGACCACCAGATCGACGACGGCGATCAGGTTGCGCTTGGGACCGTAGAGGGTGAGGTTGGTGGTGCCCAGGCCCTTGCCGAGCACGTAGATCGACTGATCGGTGAGCGCCATCACGTCGGCGATCTCGGCGTTGCCGACCAGCAGTTCCTTGAAGGACTGATCGACGCGCAGGATTTGCGACTTGTTGAGCGGCACCACCAGCTCGCCGCCATGCTTGATTTCACCGGGATCGACGGAAATGCCGCGGCCCTGGGCCAGCGCCTCCGGCGCCCCCCATGGAGCCAGGGGCGGGGCGGCGCCGGCGGCGAGCAGCAGCAAGCCCGCGCCCAGCCGGCGCGCAAGCAGGGCGGCGCCAGCGCGCGCCACGGGCGAAACCAGCGTCATGATCTTTCCTCCTGCACGGCGCTTGCGCGCCAAATGGCCGGCACGGCGCTTGCGCGCCGAATGGCCCCGCCGGCGCCCGGCTCCGGATGGGTCACGCGGTGCGCGCTCATGGCTTTTCCTCGGCGGCGGGGGACCACGACGCCTTCTTGGCCGGCGACGGCAATGTCCCCAGCGGCGGAGTCGCGGTGGGGCGCAAGTCGCCGACGCGCACGGTCTTGGCGGCGCTCGCATGGGCGGCCGCCACCGCGTCCGCCTTTTCGCGCGCCACGTTGCTTTGCGTCGACGGCTTCATCGCGCGCACGATCTTGATCGAGGTCAGCGGATCGAAGCCGCCGTCGCCGGGGCCGCGGATGGCGCGCACCATGTTCTTGGCCTCGGGCGGCGGCAGGGGCCGCACCATCTCGCCGCCGCGCAGGTCGCTGACGCGGATGGTGGGGTGCAGCGCCGGATCGGAATTGGCCTCGTTGCGCAGCGACAGGCTGAGGGTGCCCACCGACGACGCAAGCGTCAGCTTTTGCGCCTGCACCGCGGTCACTTCCAGGGTCACCGCCCTGGCCACCGTCGGCTTGTCGTGCCGGTCGCTGGCGATCTGATCGATGCCGAGGACGCGGATATTCTGCAGCAGCACGTCGTTGATCGTCCCGTTCTGGCCTCCGCCGCCTTCGTTGCGGGTGACCAGCACATCGACCCGGTCGCCGGGAACGATGAAACCGGCGACCTCGGTAATGTCGCTGACGCGGATAGTGGTCGCGCGCATGTCATTTTCGATGATCGCCGACAGCGTGGCGCGCTGGCCCTTGCCCGAAACCTTGGCCGCGAAGATCGGCTCGCCGGCCTCGATGGCGCGCAGCGCCACGCGCTCGGTGCCGGGAACGAACAGCTCGTCGAGGGCCTTGAACGTGCCTGGCGGCACGGCGTCGGCGGGCCACTTGACCGCCTGAACGTGCTCGGGCCCGATGCGGGCGGCAAAATCGAGGCGCGAGCGGGCGACGAGCACCGTCGCGGCCGGCGCGGTCTGGACCTGCGCCACCACCGGCACATCCCTCGACCGCATCCAATTGCGCGCCAAGATCACCGCGACGACGGCCAGCACGAGGGCCAAAGCCAACATCATCAGCCCGCGCATCTTCATGGCACGATCCTTTACGCCTGTGTCCCAGGGACTCGCGGGCCACTGTGACCGACCACAGTTTAAAAATCGCTAACGTTCAGGCCTACTTGCGGCCCATTTCCGGCGGATTCGCGGGCGTTTTCAGCGTCGCCGGCAGGTGTGGCCCAACAAGCGCGCCCGGGGTCCGCGGGACCCCCAGAAACGCGCCCGGGGCCCTGCTGACCCCCAGAAACGCGCCCGGGGTCCGCGGGACCCCCAGAAACGCGAAGGGGGGCCATGCGGACCCCAAGAAACGCTAAGGGGGGCCCTGCGACCCCCCAGAAACGCTAAGGGGGGCCATGCGGCCCCCCTTGCGTTGCCGCTACTCGCCGCAAAGGACTTACGTGGATGCCATTAGTTAGGCGTGCAAGCCACGTTGTTGTTCAGAGCCGTGCACACTTTCTGGAACGACGCCTTGACGATGCCGCCCAGCGTGAACACGATAATGACGATCACGGCCGCGATGCCGGCGACGAGCAGACCGTATTCCACGGCCGACGCGCCACCTTCATCCGCCATCAAGTCGTTG
>CAZIVY010000665.1:0-2822 GCA_964542505.1 uncultured Rhodospirillaceae bacterium | reverse complement strand
TCTGCGCACCATCGTGATGGAGAGCGACGCGCTCCGGCGCGGCATCCGTCTGAAGCTGTCGGCGCACGGGCTCCGTTCGGTGGAGCATGTGGGCGGCATCGACAACTGGCTGCTGAAAACCAACGACGAGAAATTGTCGTTCGATGCTCAGCGCGCCAAGCGCGCGATCCGCAAAGTCCTCGCCAAGTCCGCCTGACGCCGCGACGCGCTTGGCGCGCTAAACCTTAAGGTGAGGGGGCTTCGCCCCCGGGCGCCAAGCGCGCGATCCGCAAGGTCCTGGCGAAGACCGCCTGATATTGCGGCCCTCGCGCGTCGACCCTCGCCGCCTTCGGCGTCTCGACAGCATGAGGGCCTCGCCCTGAGCGGGGCCGCGGGCCCCAGTCGAAGCGCGAGGCCCGAGTCACCTGATGACGATTGAGGGCGTTTAACCCAAGAGCGCGAAGGGGCTGAAGCGGGTGTCGCGGTCGAAGACGTCGATGCCCTCGGCCCGCTTCAGATAGCCCACCACCACATAGGTTAGCGGCGTCGCCGCCGCCTCATAGGCGGTTTTGGCCAGCCATTGCGCCAGGATGGCGCCGGCCAGCATCTCGCCCGGCAGGACGAAGGCGAAGGCGGCGGTGATGAAAATCAGCGAATCGATTCCCTGGCCGATGGCTGTCGAGCCGATGGTCCGCAGCCACAAATGGCGGCCCGCCGTCGCCACCTTGAGCCGCGCCAGCACATAGGAATTGGTGAATTCCCCCGCCAGGTAGGCGGCGAACGACGCCACCAGGATGCGCGGCGTCTGGCCCAGTATTTGCTCATAGGCGCCTTGCCCCTGCCAGAACGGCGCCGCCGGCAGCGCCTGCCCGGCGGCGATCGCCGCCACCACCACCAGATTGACGATGAATCCAAGCCATATGGCGCGGCGCGCCTGGGCGTAGCCGTAAACCTCGGTCAAAACGTCGCCGACGATGTAGCTCACCGGGAAGATGACGATGGCCGCCGGCAGCACCGTGCCGAAGACGGCGATCAGCTTGACCGCGATCAGGTTGGCGGCGATCAGGCAGCCGACGAAAACCGCGATCAGCAACTGAAAGCGCCAACTGGCGGCTATGCCAGGGTTGCTCTTGTCACCGCTCATGGGGCGCGGTTAAAGCATGCCCGCGCCCGCCGCGCAACGCGGCTGGGTCCCTATGGCGCCAGCCGGAAAAGCATCAGCAGCGTGCGTTGCAACGCATTGCGGTTGTCGTCGGAGATGACGTAGATAAGCGCCCCGCCGCCCGCTTCGGCGGCGATGGCCAGTCCCTCCATGTTGTCCACCTTGAGCGGCGGCAAGAATTCAGCCACCACCTCGCCGTTCAGCACCGCGCCCGGCGCCAGCGCCTCCCGCGCCACCCGCTTCAGCCGGGCGCCGACGCCGCCAAGCACGGTGTAGCGGCGCTCCAGCACCAGCACGTCGTCATTGGCCAGCGCGGCGGCGTCGGTCGCGACAAATCCGTCGCTGAGCGCGTAGCTCAGATCGTGCCATTGCCGCCCGTCGTATAGCCAGGCGGGCGCGTCGCCCGCCGGGTTGCGCCCATCCTCGGCGATCATCAGCCGCCGGCCGTCGGCCAGGACCGCCAACGCCTCGATGCCGCCATTGCCGGGCAGGTTTCGCACCGCCGGCGGCGTCGGCACCGCCTGCGCCATGCCAGGAACCGGCAGGGTGTAGCGCATCACGCGGTGAAAGCGCTCGAAGGCGACCAGCAGGCCGTTCGTGCCCTCGCGCCGAACGGCCTCCGCGTCGCCATGGCCCTTGCTGGGGAAGGGCAGGCCGCGATGATCGAGCATCGGCTCCAGGGTCGCCTCGGCGACGCCGGTCAGCCAGCCCGCCGCGTCGCGCAGCGGGCGGAAAAAAAACCAGTGGCCGTAATCCGATACCGCTACCAGGCGCTCAAAGCCGGCCAGCGTCTCCAACCCCGAATAGCCGCCGAACTGGCCGTGATCGGCGGTCAGGTCCAGGGTCCCAAGCCAGTGCAGGCGGCCGAAATCCCGCCGCTCCGGGTGCTCGGGATCGAGCCCCACGGCTTGCGCTCTGACCACGATCGGCTCGGCGGTTGCGGGCGCGGGCGAGGCGAAAGCGGCGGCGCCGCCGATCAGCAGCGCCGCCGCGAGAAAACGAACTTCGATCAGGCGACGCCGTATTTCTTGAACCAACCCAACATCCGATTCCACCCGTCCGCCGCCGGCCCGGCGCGATAGGTCGGGCGGTAGTCGGCGTGGAAGGCATGGGGCGTATCGGGATAGATGACGATCTCCACCGTCTTGCCCGCCGCCATAAGCGCCGCTTCCATGCGCTGAACGGTTTCCACCGGAATTCCGGTGTCGGCGGCGCCATAAAGACCCAACACCGGCGCTTTCATCTGCGCCGCCAGGTCGATGGGGAATTTTGGCATTGCCTCGTTCCCCTGACCCACGACCGGGCCGTACCAGGCCGCCGCCGCCTTGAGGTTCGCATTGTGGGCCGAATACATCCACGTGGTGCGCCCACCGCGGCAAAAGCCGGTGATCGCCAGCTTCTGGGCGTTGCCGCCGTCTGCCGCCACCCAGCGCGCGGTGGCGTCCAGGTCGGCCAGCAGCTCCACGTCCGGCTTCTTGTTGGCGATGGCCACGGCGCCCGGCACGTCCGGCGCTTTCGCCGGATCGCCCTGGCGGAAATAGTAGTCGGGCGCGACCGCCAGATAGCCCGCTTTGGCCAGGCGCCGGCACGTGTCCTTGATGTACTCGTGGATGCCGAAGATTTCCTGGCACACGATAACTACCGGAAAGGCGGATCCGGCGGCCGGCTTGGCGCGGTAGCC
>CAZIVY010000664.1:0-2834 GCA_964542505.1 uncultured Rhodospirillaceae bacterium | reverse complement strand
ACTGGCGCACCGCGCCGGGGTGCCGAAGGGCGTGTTCAGCGTTCTCACCGGACAGGCAAGCGCCATCGGCGACGAAATGACCTCGAACCCGCTGGTGCGCAAGCTCACCTTCACCGGTTCCACCGAAATCGGGAAGATGCTGATCGCCAAATGCGCCGGCACGGTGAAGAAGATGTCGATGGAGCTGGGCGGCAACGCGCCCTTCATCGTCTTCGACGACGCCGACCTGGAAGCGGCGGTGGAAGGCGCCATGGCCTCCAAGTACCGCAACACCGGCCAGACCTGCGTCTGCGCCAACCGCATCCTGGTGCAGGACAGTGTCTACGACGACTTCGCCGACCGCCTGGTGCGCGCGGTCGGCAAGCTCAAGGTCGGCGACGGCCTGGCGGGCGAAACCCATCAGGGGCCGCTGATCGACAAGAAAGCCCTCGCCAAGGTGGAAGAACACATCGCCGACGCGCTGGACAAGGGCGCGCGGGTGCTGGCGGGCGGCAAGCGCCACAGCCTGGGCGGCACGTTTTTCCAGCCAACGGTATTGGCCGACGTCAACCCGCAGATGAAGGTGGCGCGCGAGGAAACCTTCGGGCCCGTCGCGCCCTTGTTCCGCTTCACCAGCGAGGACGACGCGGTGAACATGGCCAACGACACCGAGTTCGGCCTGGCGGCCTATTTCTACAGCCGCGACATCGGCCGCATCTGGCGGGTGGCGGAGCGGGTGGAGTACGGCATCGTCGGCATCAACACCGGCATCATCTCGACCGAGGTGGCGCCCTTCGGCGGCATGAAGGAATCGGGGCTGGGCCGCGAGGGCTCCAAATACGGCATCGAGGAATTCACCGAGATGAAATATCTGTGCATGGGCGGCATCGACCGCTAGGAAGTCCGCCCTAAATTCATGGCCCGGTACGACCACGATCTTTTCGTCATCGGCGGCGGCTCGGGCGGGGTGCGGGCGGGCCGCATCGCCGCCGGCCATGGCGCGCGCGTCGCCATCGCCGAGCAAAGCCGCTATGGCGGCACCTGCGTCATTCGCGGCTGCATCCCGAAAAAGCTGCTGGTCTATGCGGCGCATTTCCACGAGGACTTCGCCGACGCCGCGGGCTATGGCTGGCAAGTCGGCGAACCGCGCTTTTCGTGGCCCGACCTCATCGCCGCCAAGGACAAGGAAATCGCGCGCCTGGAAGCCATCTACCGCAAGCTCCTGGTTGACGCGGGGGCCAAGGTGCTGGACGGGCGGGCGACGCTGGCGGACGCGCACACAGTGGTTGTCGACGGCCGGCGCAGCACCGCCGCCACAATCCTGGTGGCCACCGGCGGGCGGGCGGTGAAGCCGGCCATTCCCGGCGCCGAATTCGCCATCACCTCGGACGAGGCGTTTCACCTGGACCAGCTTCCGCGCCGGATCATCGTGCTGGGCGGCGGCTACATCGCTTGCGAGTTCGCCGGCATCTTCAACGGCCTCGGCGCCGAGGTCACGCTGGCCTATCGGGGCGAGGCGCTGCTGCGCGGATTCGACGGCGACGTGCGCCGGCATCTGGGCGAGGAAATAGAGCGCAAAGGCGTCCGACTCGTCTTCGGCTCGGCCCTGGACCGAATCGAGCGGCGCGGGGCGGAGTTAGCGGTGGTTCTGGCTGACGGGCGGGAGATCGTCGCCGACGCGGTGTTGGCGGCCACGGGGCGCGATCCGAACACCGCCGGCCTTGGCCTCGAGGCGGCGGGGGTCAAGCTCGACCAGGACGGCGCGGTGGCGGTGGACGAATGGTCGCGGTCCTCCGCCGCCCATATTTACGCCGTGGGCGATGTCACCAACCGCGTCAATCTCACGCCGGTGGCGATCAAGGAAGGCCACGCCTTCGCCGATACCCTGTATGGCGGGCGCATGGCCAAAGCCGACCATCGCAACGTCGCCCATGCGGTGTTCAGCCAGCCGGGCGTGGCGAGCGTGGGTCTAAGCGAGGAAGACGCGCGGCGCGAAGGGGGCAACATAAAAATCTTCCGCTCGCGCTTCCGGCCGCTCAAGCACACGCTTTCGGGACGCCAGGAGTTCACACTTGTCAAACTGGTGGTGGACGCCGCCAGCGACCGCGTGCTGGGGGCGCACATGGTGGGGGCGGAGGCGGCCGAAATCATCCAGGGCCTGGCCATCGCCATCAAGTGCGGCGCGCGCAAGGCCGACTTCGACTCGACGGTCGGCATCCACCCCACCGCCGCCGAGGAGTTCGTCACCTTGCGCGAGGCGCAGCCTAGCGCCGTCCGCGCGGAAGCCGCGCCAAAGATCAAAGCTTGAACGAAGCCGAATAGTTCTATCTACTTTCGCCGGCCATCGACGGGAGCGGCATGGAACTCGACGCGCAATTCTGGCTGGCGCTGATCCAGATCATCGGCATCAACATCATCCTGTCGGGCGACAACGCGGTGGTGATCGCGCTCGCCTGCCGCGGCCTGGCGCCCAAGCAGCAGCGATGGGGCGTCATCCTCGGCGCCGGCGCGGCGGTGGTGCTGCGGATTATTTTCACCATCTTCATCGTCTTTCTGCTCTCGGTTCCCTATCTCAAGCTGGTCGGCGGCCTGCTGCTGTTCTGGATCGGCTACAAGCTGATGCTGCCGCAGGGCGACAACGATCACGTGGACGCGGCGAGCAATCTGTGGGCGGCGGTGCGCATCATCGCCATCGCCGACGCGGTGATGAGCCTTGACAACGTGATCGCGGTGGCGGCGGCGGCCAAGGGTAATTTCTCCTTGCTCGTCATCGGCATCGCCATCAGCGTGCCGCTGGTGGTTTATGGCGCGGCGCTGCTCATCACCTTGATCAACCGCTACCCGGTGATCGTGCC
>CAZIVY010000663.1:0-19963 GCA_964542505.1 uncultured Rhodospirillaceae bacterium | reverse complement strand
AGCGGCAGCTTGCCCGGATTGTGCAGCCGGTGGACGACCCCGATGGGCACGAAGATCGACTGATTTTCGTGCACCAGGCGGCGTTCCTCGCCGCAGGTCACCTCGGCGACGCCGAACACCACCACCCAATGCTCGGCGCGGTGGTAGTGCTTTTGCAGCGACAGGCTTTGCCCCGGCTTGACCATGATGTGCTTGACCCGGAAGCGCTCGCCCAGTTCCAGCGTCTGGTGCCAGCCCCACGGCCGGTACATGCGCCGCGGGCTGACCAGTTCCTCGCGCCCGGCGGCGCGCAGTTCGTCCACCAGTTGCTTCAGGTCCGGCGCCCGTTCCTTGCTCACCACCAGCACCGCGTCGTCGGTGGTGACCACGATCGCGTTGTCGATGCCGAGCAACGCCGTCAACCGCCCCTCGGAGCGCACATAGCAATTGCGCGAGTCCCGCGCCACCGCGTCGCCCATGAGCGTGTTGCCATTGGCGTCCTTGGCGGCGATGTCGGCCAGCGCCGTCCACGAGCCCACGTCCGACCATCCCATGTCCGCCGCCACCACGGCGGCGTTGCGCGTGTGTTCCATCACCGCCACGTCGAGGGAGCGTGCGCTGGCCCGCTGGAACGCGGCGGGGTCCAGGCGGACGAAATCCGCGTCCGGCTTGGCCGCCGCCAGCGCCTGCCGGCAAGCCTCGATGGTGGCGGCGTCGAGCCGCTCCATCTCGGCGATCAGGTCGCCGGCGCGGAACATGAACATGCCGCTGTTCCACGAATAGCCGCCGTCGGCGAGATAGCCCTGGGCGGTGGCGAGATCGGGTTTTTCCACGAAGCGGTCCACCACCCGCGCGTTGGGCGCCGCCTCGAGGGCCGCGCCGGCGCGGATATAGCCGAAGCCGGTTTCCGGCGCCGTGGGACGGATGCCAAAGGTCACCAGGGCGCCCGCCTCGGCGGCCGCGGCGGCCTGGTCGACGGCGGCGCGGAAGGCGATGGTGTCGGCCACCAGATGGTCGGACGGCATGAGCAGCACCAGCGCCTCGGGCCCGAAACGCTCGGCGGTCGTCAGCGCCGCCACCGCCGCCGCCGGCGCGGTGTTGCGGCCCTCCGGTTCGAGGATGATCGCCCTTGGCGTCACCCCGATCTCGCGCAACTGTTCGGCGATGATGAAGCGGTGTTCCTGGTTGCAGATCACCAGCGGCGCGCCGAAGCGCCCGGCGCCGCCCAGCCGGCCAACCGTCTGCTGGATCATCGTCTGCGCGCCGGTGAGCGCCAGCAACTGCTTCGGGTAATGCTCGCGCGACAGCGGCCACAACCGGCTGCCGACGCCGCCGGACAGGATCGCCGGATGGATGGTGCGTAGAGTGCGCGCGTACATGGACCGGGACCTACAAGACCGAGTCTATTCGCGGACGCCGTGCTGGCGCATCAAGGCGTAGAGCGTCGGCCGGCTGATGCCGAGCGCCTTGGATGCGGCCGACACATTGCCATCGCTGTGCGCCAGCGCCTGGGTCAGCGCCTGCCGCTCGGCCCGCTCGCGCGCCTCGCGCAGCGTGGCGGCGCCGCCATTTCCCGACGGCCTCAACGGCAAGTCGATGTCGGCGGTGGTGATGACGTCGCCCTCGGCCATGATCACCGCGCGCTTCATGCGATTTTCCAGCTCGCGCACATTGCCCGGCCATTCATAGGCGCCCATGGACGCCAGCGCCTCGCTGGTGAAGCCGCGCAGGCTGCGCCCGTACTGCGCCGACAGCGAGTGCAGGAAGTGGTGCGCCAGCAGCGCCGTGTCGCCCGCGCGCTCGCGCAGCGCCGGCACGTGGAGCTCGATCTCCTTGAGGCGGAAATACAAGTCCTGGCGGAAGCTGTTGGTGCGGATCTGTTCCTCCATGTCGCGGTGGGTGGCGCAGACAATGCGCACGTCGACCGCGATTTCGTCGCGCCCGCCCACGCGCTCGAAACGGCGCTCCTGCAGGAAGCGCAACATCTTGCCCTGGAGGGGCATCGGCATGTCGCCGATCTCGTCGAGGAAGAGCGTGCCGCGGTCGGCGACCTCGACCTTGCCCATGACCTGGCGCACCGCTCCGGTAAAGGCGCCCTTCTCGTGCCCGAACAATTCGCTTTCCAGCAGGTTTTCCGGAATGGCGGCGCAGTTGATGGCGACGAAACGGCGCAAGGCGCGGGGGCTGAGCTCATGCAGCGCGCGTGCCAGCAACTCCTTGCCGGTGCCGCTTTCGCCCAGGATGCATACGTTGACGCCGATGGGGGCGATTCGCTCCACCGCCTGGCACACCGTAAGCATGGAGCCGGCGGCGGTGATCAGGCCGCGCAGCGGCGAGCGGCCCTGGCGTTCGCTCAAGCGCCGGTTTTCATCTTCCAGGCGGGCGAGGTTGTAGGCGCGGTCGACGATCAGGTGCAGAACGTCGGCGTCGATCGGCTTCTGGTAAAAGTCAT
The DNA here is from genome assembly GCA_964542505.1 of uncultured Rhodospirillaceae bacterium. GTDB lineage: Bacteria > Pseudomonadota > Alphaproteobacteria > Ferrovibrionales > Ferrovibrionaceae > CAZIVY01. The sequence goes on along the minus strand of CAZIVY010000663.1, from coordinate 17,532 downwards.
AGGCGCCCAATGAAACCGCGCGCAGCGCGTGGGCGCGATCGTCCTGGCCGGTGACCACGATCACCTTGGTCGCCGGCGCCTGGGCGACGATGCCTTCCAGCGTCGCCAGGCCCTCGCTGGCGCCATCGGCGTCGGGCGGCAGGCCAAGGTCGAGCGTCACCACCGGCGGCGCCTGGTTCTGTACCTGGCGCAGCGCTTCCTGCCGGTCGCCGGCGGTAAGCACCGTGTAGTCGGCGAAGGCCCAGCCAAGCTGCCGGCGCAAGCCCTCGTCGTCGTCGACGATCAGCAGTTTGCGCTCCGGTCCCTTCATCTTCATTGTCCCTTCAATCCGCGGCCATCGCGGCCACGGGCAGGCTGAGGCGCATCGTTGTCCCCTGGCCCGGAGCGCTGACCACGTCGAGTCGGCCGCCCATGGCAACCGCCAATTCGCGGCATTCATAGGCGCCGATGCCGTAACCGGCGGACTTGGTGCTGCTGAACGGGCGGAACAGGCGGTCGCGGATGAAATCGGCGTCCATGCCTTGCCCGTCGTCCTCGACGTCGATGGTGGCGTGGCCGTCGCGGCTGAACAGGCGGATGCGCACATGGCCCTCGCCGCCGGCGGCGTCGATGGCGTTGTCGAGCAAGTGCGCCACCACCGCCGTCAGCCGATCCTCGTCCGCCGTCAACGTCATCTCCTCGGGCCCGAGATCGAGCGCCACTTCCGCGCCCCCTAGCCGCAACCGTTCCACCACCCGCCGCACCAGGTCCCCAAGCCGGATCGCCCGCGCCGCCGACAGTGGCGCGGGCGCGCGGCCAAGCTGCGTCAGCAGCCGCTTCATCTTGCCCACCGAGTCGCCGACGGTGCGGATCACGTCCGCCTGAAAGCCGGCGTCGGTCCCGTGGCGCGGGGCGTTGGCGACGATCAGCGCCAACTGGCTCACCAGGTTCTTGAGGTCGTGGGCGACAAAGGCGGTGCGGCGATTCAACTCGTCGAACTGGCGCGCCTCGGCCAGATCGTTGCTCAACTCATGCTCGATCAGGTAACTCGCCGCCTGGCGCCCGACGATCTTCAACAGGTCATAGTCTTCCCAAACGAGATCGCGCCGCGCCCTCGGCTGCCCGAGCGCCAGGAATCCAAGCAGGCGGTCGCGGTGACAGAGCGGCACGATGATCCACGCCCGGCCGATCGCCTTGACCCAGGCCGGCAATTCCAGCCCCGGGTAGCGGTCGGGACGGCGTTCGCTCTCGTCGATGTCGATAACCCAGCCGCGGCGGGCAAGGAACGCCGTCATCGAGCTGTCGTCGCGCACCTCCGAGGCGTCCGCGCCGAGGGACCAGCGCGACGTGTTCCAGGTGGCGGCCAGGGCATAGCGGTCGCCCTTGCGCAACCACCACACCGCGCCTTCCGGGCTATCCACGATGTCGGCGATCGCCTGCACCACGCGCACCGGCAGGCGGGCGTCGGCGGGCCCGGCGGAAAGGGTGGCGATGAAGCGCAACCATTCGTCCCGGTAGTCGTAGCGGTAGCGGAGGAAGTTCTTTTCCACCACCGTGCGCATCCAGGCGCGGGCGCGGCCGGAAACCAGCGCCGCGCAGCCCAGCAGAAGCGCGGCGAAAACGAAGATCGCCTCCAGGACCGGCCCCCCATCCCAGCCTTGGCGGCCCAGCGTCGAGACGATGGCGGCCATGGCGGCGACGTAGAGGATCGCCAGCGTCAATGTCGCCGAATGGAACACCATGCGCCGTGACACCACCAGCCGCGAGCGTACCTGGCCGGTGCGCATCGCCGCGATGGTCAGCAAGGGGATGAGCAGGGTGTTCGCCGCGCCGCGCGCCGCCAGCAGGTTGTGGTTCAATTCCTGGAAAACCAGCGCGTGCGAATAAAGCACGACGTCGAAGCCGAACATGGCGCCGACGGAAAGGCACAGGAACTTCACCTGCCAGCGGCCATCCCCGGCCGAGTTCCGGAACAGGTTTTCCACCAGCACCAGGCCGGCCACCGCCATCAGCCAATGGCTGCCGACAAAGATGTTGATGGGGTAGAGGTTGTCGGGCGAGCCGGCGTCGGGCCGAAGCGAGAGTATGAACACCGCCGCCGCCGAGCACAGCGCGGCGAGAACGATGACCGGATAGATCGGCGACCGCTCGCCGTCGGCGCCGCGCCGCCACAAGGCCCGTCCGGCATAGACCAGCCAGGCGCCGTCGCGCACCGCTTCGAAAAACTGAAAGGCCGCCAGCCCCGGCATGCCCACATGGAAGAAGTTGACCGCCGCCGCCGCCCATGCGGCGGTGGCCAGCGCGGCGAAGATCAGCAGGTCGTCGGCAAAGGCGGCGCCGCGCCGGCGGCCATAGATCATCCCGGCGGCGAAGGCCGCGTAGGCCACGGCGGCAAACAGGTTGGTGTATGCGCCGAGCGCCATTCCGACTATCGCCCGCCGTCCCTCAGCGAACTTCCGAGGGCCACAACACCACCCGGATCGTTTGCAGGAAAATCATGAAATCGAACGCTAGCGTGTAGTTCTTGGCGTAATAGAGGTCGTATTCCAGCTTGTGCTTGGCGTCTTCGACCGAGGCGCCGTAGGGGTAGTTGATTTGCGCCCAGCCGCTGATTCCGGGTTTCACCCGGTGACGCTCGCGGTAATAGGGAATCCGCTCCGCCAATTGATCGACGAAATAGGGGCGCTCGGGCCGCGGGCCGATGAAACTCATGTCGCCCCTGAGCACGTTGAAAACCTGCGGCAGTTCGTCCAGGCGTGTCATGCGCATGACCCGCCCGATGCGGGTGATGCGCTGGTCGTTGGACGCCGCCCAGCGCGGCACGCCGTCCTTTTCGGCGTCCGGGCGCATGCTGCGAAACTTGAGCAGACGGAAGGGGCGCCCGTGCAGGCCGACGCGCTCCTGGCGGTAAAAGATCGGCCCGCGGCTTTCCAGCCGCACCGCCAGCGCGCTCAGCAAATAGAGCGGCAAGACAAAGACAAACACCGCCGCGCTGATGGCCAAGTCGAACAGGCGCTTGGTCAGCGCCCGCCAGCGTCCGCCGCCGAAGCCCTCGGAAAAGATCAGCCAGCTCGGATAGACCGTATCGAGGTCGATGCGCCCGGTCTGGCGCTCCCAGAAGCTGGAGAACTCCAGCACCTCGACGCCGCTCAATTTCTGCTCCACCAGCGCCGCGACCGGCAATTCGTTACGCCGGTCCTGGAGCGCCACCACGATCTCGTCCGCCTGGCTCTCCTTCACCAGCGCCGCCATCGCCTCCACGCCCCGCACCACGCGCTCGGGCGCGATCTTGATTTCGTTGTCGCCGAGCCAGACGAAGCCGACGCCGGTAAACGTCTTCGTCGTCTGGTTGGCTTCCAGTTCCGCGATTCGCGCCGCGCGCTCGCCGGTGCCCACCACCACCACGCGGCGGCGAAAGGCCGGCTTGCGCAGTATGGGCAGGCAGAGAAAACGCACGCCGACTATGCCGCAGAAGGCCGCCGCCATGGCCACCACCAGCGCGCTGCGCCAAAAGGTGATCACCGGCAGCAAGTATTGAAGCGTGGCCACCGCGGCGAAGCCGGCGAGGAAGCTGACGCCGAGCCGCGTCAGCATCACCCGGCCGTCGGCCAAGGCGTCGCTGTGATAGGCGCCGAAGGAATACATCGCCAGCAGGAGGATGGCGACGTAAGCCGCCGCGCTGGTGGCGTGCAGCTGGATCTCGTGCCCGAACTGACCGATGTCGCCAAAGCGGGCGAAAACGCCGGTGTAATAGGCGGCCAGCAATATGCTGGCCTCGCAGAACGCCAGCGCCAGAAGCCAAGCCTGAACGTAGTGGCGAAAGATGCGAACCATGCGAAAAACCCGATAGCGGATCTTCGGCAGCCGCCAGCGCCGCCGGGCGGACCCTGCCGGCACTGCTGCCTCTTGGCATCTTTATCGGGATATCGTTAAAAAAGGCTTGGACGCCCTAAAGCCTTGCGCGGACGGTCACTTTCCCGTCTGGGAGGGGCGCCCGAGGCGCCCCCTTGGTAACACTTCGTCGGTTGGCCTTACACGCCGCACCGATTTCTTTTACACACCGCCCGGGGCCGCAAAAATAAACCGGGCGGAAATCGGCGCTTGGCGCCCCGGCGGGGCGCCCGCGAACCCTGGTACAGCGCTTGCAAAGGTTGGGCATGCCGGAGGGAACCGGTTGCGTCGATGGGGAAACGCTCCCGATCGGCGCCAAGCCAAACGAGTCGACGGGGTAATTCGCACATGACTGCCGCGATCATCAAGCCGGCTTCGGTCAGGCGCTCCACGGCTGGCGATGTCCTCTTGGCTACCCTGGGGTTCCTGGCCGGTTGCTGGACCAGCATCGTCACCCGCGCGCGCTGGCTCGCTGCCATCCCGGCGCATGTCTGGCTGGCGTCCTACTTGATGACCGTCGCGGTCATCGTCGTAGCCGCCTACGCCGCCATCCGCCTCCACAACCTGATGCCGGACCCGGTGTCCGTGGCCTCCCTGAAAAGGGCGCCATTCCCGCCCCAGCTCCTGCCCTATATCGTCAACGTCGCGCCGCCCGTCGATCCGGAAACCGCCACCACCGATCGCTAGACCGCCGGCGCTACCGTAGAGTCAGCCAGCCGTCGCCAGTTCGCGCGCCGGCGCCTTCGCGCCGCTCGGCGCGTGCACCTGACGCAGGAACGAATCGAACATCAGCAGCGCCCACAAGGCGGAACTGTGGTCGCGGCGGCCCGACTGGTGCTCGTCCACCAGGGTGGCGACGTAGCGCATGTCGAAGAACCCGGTTTCGGCGAGCCCCGACCCGCTGAGGGCCGACTGCAAACGCTGGCGCAGCGGGCCGCGGAACCAGGCCGCCAACGGCACCCCGAATCCCATTTTCGGCCGGTAGAGCAGGCTGTCCGGCAGGAAGGGGCGCATCGCCCCCTTGAACACGTGCTTTCCCTGATGGCCGCGCAGCTTGTTGGCGATCGGCACGCCGGCCGCCCATTCGATCAGGCGATGATCGAGCAACGGCACCCGCACCTCCAGCGAATGCGCCATGCTGGCGCGGTCGACCTTGGTCAGGATGTCGCCGGGCAGATAGGTCTTCAGGTCCGCGTACTGCACGCGCGACACCGGATCGTCGGCGGGGGCGTTGTCCATGTGGCGCCGCAGCACCTCGACCGCGCTGTAGCCTTGCAGCGCCCGCTGCTGGGACTCCGAAAACAGCCGCTTGCGAAGGACGTCGGGGATGATGCTGACGCTGTGGAAATAGCCGGCGACGCTGTCGCGCGCCAGGCCCTGCAAGGTCGACTTGGCGCGGAAGACGCGCGGCAGCCAATCGGCCTTCGGGTAGATCCAGCCCAGCGTCCCGAACACCGGGACGCGCAAGATCCCGGGGATCAGCGCCCGTACGCTTTCCTCGTAGGAATGCCAGCGGTAGCGCCGGTAGCCGGCGAACAGTTCGTCGCCGCCGTCGCCCGAAAGCGCGACGGTGACGCGCTCCCGCGCCAGTCCGCACACCCGGTAGGTGGGCATCGCCGAGCTGTCGGCGAAGGGCTCGTCGTAGAATGTCGCCAGCCGGTCCACCAGTTCGAAATCGTCCGCCGTCACCTGGCGCACATGGTGGCGCGTGTGGTAGCGCGAGGCGACGTGCATGGCGAAGTGCGATTCGTCGTAGTCGCTGTCGCCGAAGGCGATGGAGCAGGTGTTGACCGGCTTGTCGCTCAAGCCCGCCATCGTCGCCACCACCGCGCTCGAATCGACGCCCCCGGAGAGGAAAGCGCCCAGCGGCACGTCGGCCACCATTTGCAGTTGCACCGCCTCGCGCAGGTGCTGGACCAGTTCTTCCCGCAATTCGTTTTCGCTGCGGCCGCCGACGCGGTGGAAGCTCACGTCCCAATAGCTCTGCGGCGGTTTCATGCCCTCGCCCCGGCGCAAGGTCAGGCGGTGCGCGGGCGGCAGCTTGTGGATGCCCGTGTAGATGGTGCGCGGGTCGGGAACGTAGCCATAGGCGAAATATTCCTCGACCGCGCATGGATCGATGCGCCGTTCGACGCCGGGGTGGCACAAGAGCGACTTGAGCTCGGAGCCGAACAGGAACATGCCGTCGGGAAGCAGCGAGTAATAGAGCGGCTTTTCGCCGGCGCGGTCGCGGGCGAGAAAAAGGGTTTGCCGGTTCGTGTCCCAGACGGCGAAGGCGAACATGCCGCGGAAGCGCTCGACGCAAGCCTCGCCCCATTCCTCCCAGCCGTGCACGATCACCTCGGTGTCGCTGTGCGACTGGAAGCGGTGCCCAAGCGCGATGAGCTCGCGCGACAATTCCTTGAAGTTGTAGATTTCGCCGTTGAAGACGACGACCACGCTGCCGTCCTCGTTGAACAGCGGCTGCTGGCCGCCCGAAAGGTCGATGATCGACAGCCGCCTATGGCCGAGGCCGAGGCCCGGAACGTTGTGCAATCCGCCGGCATCGGGGCCGCGGTGAATCTGGCTGTCGTTCATGCGCGCCAGCAGCCGGTGCGAAATCTCGCGCTCGCCCTTGGTGTCGAATACGCCAACAATTCCGCACACGTGACGTCCTCCATTCAGTGCCGACGCCGAACGCTCTCGTACCGGCTTTCGCGAGTTCGCGGGTCGCGACACGCAACTCACGGACCGCGAAAGCGGCACGGATTCAACAAGTTTGTACCCTTCATCGATGGTCCGCGCGTAGCGCGGATCAGCGATGGCGGGTACTAGGGCTTGACCCCAAGCGCGGACGCGAGCGGGCCCCAGGCGTTCAGGAATTCCTGCAATTGCTCCGCCGCCGCCTGCGGCGAGTCGCGGTATTCCACCGCCAGCGCGAACGCCGCGGCGCCCGGGGATTCGCCGAACAGGCGCCCGAGGAAGCGCTTGAACTTGCCCTCGGCGATGCCGCCGGCGATGTCGCCGCCGACCCAGTACCACCGCCAGACCAGCATTCGCGCCCCGCCGCCGGTCACATGCATGAAGCTCACGGCGTGCGGCCGTCCGTCGATGATCGCGGTCGCGCCGCCGGAATTGCCCACTTTCCAGCCCTCGGTCTCGAAGGCATGGCCGCCGGTCGCCGCTTCCGCGCCGGAGCGCTCGAAGCGGAAATGCGCCATGTGCACGTCGACGCGCGCGCCGTCGCGGGCGTAGCTCTGTTGCACCGTCTGATCGGGCCCGACAAAGCGCGGCCGCCAGGCGCCTGCCGGCGTCACCACCGGGCGCCAGGGGTCCGCCGCCGCCGGCAGCGCCACATCGGCCGGCACGGCCTTGGCGGCCTCGGCCCGCAGCACGTACCCGCCATAGCCCGTTGTCGCCGCCAGCAGCGCCAGGCCGGTGGCGGCGATAAGCCGGAGCCGGCCGGAGAAGGCGTTATTGGCGGCGCCGATAAAGGGCGGCAGAAAGCCCCGCCGCGCCGGCGTCGATTCGCGCAACAACATGCTGGCCGCGATCAGGAGCATGGTCACCAGCGAAAAGAACACCCAGCCGTAGATCACGTGATCGAAGCCCGCCGCCACCTCGTTGTCGGTGGCGTAAGCGAGGGCGATGATGCCGAAGGCGCGCACCCCATTCGCCACCACCGGCACGCCGGCGGACATGGCGAGGATGAGCGCGCGCCGCCACCAGGCGCGGCACAACAGGTGCGCCAGCAGCACGCCGAGCGCGATCGAGGCGATAAGGAAGCGGAGCCCCGCGCAAGCCTCGGCGACGAGAAAATTGCCGCTCGGCGTGGTGATGAAAACCCCGTCGACGAAAACCGGAATCCCCGCCAGCCGCAGCAGTTCCACCGCCATGAACGCGGTCACTTGCTGCAAGTGCGGAACCAGCCCGTCGCCCACCGGCACCGCCATGTAGAGATAGGCCAGCGGAAAGGCCATGGCCCAGGTGGCGCGCGTGCCCGCGATGGTCAGCACATAGGCTTGAATCATCGCCACCAGCGCCACTTGCTCCACCACCTTGATCCCGCCCAGGTGGCCCGCCAGCCACGCGCCGGCGCCGAACATCAGCGCCAGCAATCCCCACGCCGCGGGTTCGGGGACGATCGACGACAATTCCCGCTGCCGCTCGGAGATCAGCCAGGCGCTGATGGGGACGATCAGGAGTCCGTGGTTGTAGGTGGGCGATGACCACCAGGTCTCCGCCAGGCGCAGCGCCGTATCGCCGAACAGCGCCACGATCGCCAGGCTGCCGACAACGCAAGCAAGTCCGGCCGCGCGCCAGCGCCGCGCCAGAATCAAGGAGCCGGCGGAATCGATCGCCGCGGCGGAGGCAAGCGAGAGCGGACGGTGGATGGACATGAACGGCGCGGGACTCGTCAAGGACGGACGGGCTCGCGCGCATCCTAGGCGCGGGCGGTTGACGATTTGGTAAACGGCGCCGATGTTCGCCGGCGCCTTATGGTTAGGCGGGGATTAACGCGTCTTCGCCTTCCAGAATTGCTTCCAGGCGGCGCACATGGGTCCGCCAGGTGAAACGCTCGACGACGAAGGCGCGCGCCGAGGGTCCGAACAGCCGTCCTTGCCCGCCCCGCAGTAGCGACAGCGCCGCCGCCGCCATCTCCGCGGCGCTGTCGGCGGCGAGGACGTGGCGGCCGGCGTCCTCGCCCACCCCGGCAAGCGCGCGCCGCGAGGCGATCACTGGACGGCCCATGGCCATGGCCTCCAGGAGCTTGTTCTGCACCCCGCGCGCGATGCGCAGCGGCACCACCGCCGCCGCCGCGTGCGCCAGATAGGGCCGCACGTCGGGCACCCGGCCCGTGACCACGACGCCGGGGATCGCCGCCAGCGCCAGCACCTCGGGCGAGGGACGCGAGCCGACGATGACGAACCGTACATCGCCCGCTTGCGCGCGGATCGCGGGCAGCGCCTCGCGGGCGAAAAAGACCACCGCGTCGACATTGGGCCAGTAGTCCATCTGCCCGGTGAAGACCAGCGCCGGACCGCCGGGGGCAAGCGGGTTGTCATAGGCCCGTTCCGGGCTGAAATAGGCGGTATCGACGCCATTATCCACATGCGTCACGCGCGGCGCGGCTTCCGGCGCCAGGCGGCGGAACAGCGCCGCCTCGGCGGCGGAGACGAAAAGGCTGGCGTCGAATTCGGCCGCGATGCGCCGTTCATAGGCGAGCAGTTGGTCCGCCTCGCGGGCGTAGATCAGGCGCGCCGGCCAGGATTTGCGTTCGGCGTATTCGCGCCACTTCTCCGAATCGACGTCGACGAAGTCGATGACCCGCCGCGCCGCCCGGGCAGCCGCTCCCTCGGCGTATTGCGCCATCGGCGATGAAAAGACGAACACCCGTTCCGGCCGGCGCTCCAGCACCGCCCGCGACCACGCCAAGAGCCGCGCGTTGCGGTAATAGGGCAGGCTGAGCGGCAGGCCTTGCGCCAAGCCGCGCAGGCTGCCGATGCGGGCCATGAGCGGGTTCAGCGGCGCCAGGCAAACGTCGGCGCAAATGGCCTTGAGCGCCGCCAGGTGCTTGAAGTCGTCCGCATCGTCGACGGCGGCGCCCAGATGCACGCGGTAGCGTTCCGCCAGAAAACGGAGGAAATTCCACGACCGGATCTTGTCGCCCTTGTCCGGCGGGTAGGGAATCCGGTGGGCGAGAAACAGAAGCTCGCGCATGAGCCGCCTAGCCGAGATGCTTGACGATGCGCGGCCCGAGAAGATTGGCCACCGGCAGGGGCAAGCGCTTCCACAGCGCGACAAAAAGGCGGAATTTCGGGTTCAACGGGTTGATGTCCGGCACGCTCGCGCCGTGGCGCAAATGGAACTCGTAGTGCAGCGTCTCCGGCTCGAACCCCCAGTGCTTCTTGAATTCGAAGGCCCCGGTGCCGCGCTTGCTGCGCCCAAAGTCGAACACGCGCAAGCCCCGCTCGCCGGCGCGGCGCATCACTTCCCAATACATGAAGTCGTTGGCGGCCAGGTCGCGCGCCGCCGCCGTGCCGCCGCCGTAATAGGGCAGCACTTGGTCGCGGAAGTAGAAGTTCAGCACCGACGACACCGCGCGGCCGTCCTTCACCACCGTCAGCACGTCGCAATCGGGGCCGAACTCGCGCATCAACTCGGCGAAATAATGGCGCGCGAACACTGGAGTTCCGAGGTTGTGCACGCTTTCGCTGTAGACGCGGTGCAGCCGCTCTGGCGTCGGGTCGATTTCGCTCGCCAGCCCGAGCTTGATGCCCTTGCGCACCATGGCCCGCTGCTTGCGCGGGATGGCGAGCATGTTCTTTTCCACCACCGGATCGATGGGTCGGCGGAAGGTGACGTAGAGATCGGATTTCGGCGTCCATCCCTCGGCCCCGCCGGCCCGCGTGCTGCGGAATTCCACCCGGTCCACGTCGAGCCGCGCCGCCAGGTCGAGCGCCGCTCCCTCCAGCGCCCGGCGCGCCTCCGCCGTCACCGTCGCCGGGCCGCCATGGACGCAGAACGCGTTCGACACCAGGGCATTGCCGAACACCGGGTGCTTCAGGTGCGTCAGCGGCAACACGCCGGTGATGGCGCCGTCCTCTTCGGCGAACAGATAGTGGGTGGCGTGGCCGAAGGCGCGGTCCAGCACCCGCCGCCAGCCGGCGCGATGGAAGAACGTCGCTTGCGGACAGTGGGCGACAAAGCGGTCCCACGCCGCGCACGCCGCGTCGTCGAGGTTGCGTACCCGCGCCATCAGGACCCGCGCGGGCCGCCGCCAATGGCGTCGGCGTACACGCGGTCCATGCGGTCCCAGGAGAATTCGCCCAGCAGCCGGCGGATGCGATCCGCCATGCGCCCCAGATTGGTGTAGTGGCGGAGCCGGCTTTTCAGCGGCGCGTCGGCGAGCCGTGGCTGACCGGGATCGATCTCCCACGGATGGAAATAGAAAATGCAGGGCTGAACGTCGTGCTGGCGCACGCGATTCATCGCCCAGCGCGACCAGGCGTAGGGCAGCAGGCGGAAATAGCCGCCGCCGCTGCAGGGCAGATTGCGCCCGCCGAGCCGCAACGTGGTCATGGGAATTTCCATCAACCCGCCGGCCCGCGGGCGGAAGGGGACGCGCGGCGCGTCGGGGATGCCGTAATGGTCGTGGTGGATGGGGTAGATGCTGGAGCTGTAGCGGTGGCCTTCCTCGCCCAGCACGTCGAGCGCCCATAGCGTATCCCGGCTGATCGAGAAGCTGGCGGCGCGATAGCCGGTCACCGCGACGCCGCCCACGTCCTCGAGCAGCTTCTTGGTGCGGCGCACGTCGTCGCGGAAGGCGGCCGGGTCTTGCGTGCCCACGCGATGGTGGGCGTAGCCGTGGCTGGCCAGCTCGTGCCCGGCGGCGACGATGCGCCGGATCAGGCGCGGGTGCCGTTCGGCGACCCAGCCGAGAGTGAAGAAGGTGGCGCGCACGCCCCGTTCGGCGAACAGCGCCAGGACGGCGTCGGTATTGCGTTCCACGCGGCTGGGAAAGTTCGGCCAATCGCCGCGCCTGACCTGCGATTCGAAGGCCTGGACCTGGTAATAGTCTTCCACGTCGACGGTCATGGCGTTGGCGCCGGGAGGCGCCGCCGGCGGCATCGGCGCCCGCCCGCCCGCCGCCGCCTCGGCCAGCTCGCGCTCGAAATACACGGCCTAGCCGCTTCCGACGGTTTCCAGTTCGCCCGGGTTGTCCGCCGTCTCCATCGACGCCGCCAGCAGGTCCACCATGCGCTTGATCGCGCGGTCGTGGGTGGCGACGGTTTTCTCCATGACGCCGACGCGGGCGCCGAGCGCGAGGAAGTCGGCGGCCGGCACGCCCTGGAATTGCTGCGAGTGGTGATCGGACGGCGAGACGAACGCCTGGCCGGAGGATGTCCCGCCGACGGCCGCCGACGGCAAGCCGCCGCCGGAATAGGCCGATGTGGGCGCCGCGCCTTCGTGCTGGAGTTCCTTCACCACCTCGTCGACGAGGTCGCCGTCGATGGTGTGCGTTTCCTCGAGCTCGCCCAGCAGCAGCAGGCGCGTGCAAAGGGTGTTGATCTTGCGCGGCACCCCGCCGCAGGCGGCGTGAATCTTGACAAAGGCGTCGTCGGAGAATTTGGGGTCGCCGCTCCAATTCACCAGCGACAGGCGATGCTCGATATAGGCCCGCGTCTCTTCCGGCTCCATCGCCATCAAGTGATAGGTGGCGATGACGCGCTGGCGCAGTTGCTCCAGGCTCGGATGGGCCAGGGTCTGGCGGAACTGCGGCTGGCCGATCAGGTAGATTTGCAGCGGCGCCTGGTTGTTGACCTGGAAATTCGACAGCATGCGCAGCTCCTCCACCGCGCGCGGCGGCAGGTTCTGCACCTCGTCGATCAGCAGCAGCACCCGCTTGGCGTAGCGCTGATGGTCGGTGAGGAAGTTCTCGAAGCGGCGCAGCAGCGTCGCCTTGTCCACCCCTTCATGCGGTATGCCGAAGGCGGAGGCGACCATGCGCAGCGTGTCCTCGGCGTCGGTCTGCGTCGTGACCACCTTGCCGACCACGAAACGCGAGTTGTCGAGCTGCGACAGCAGATAGGCGACCAGCGTCGTCTTGCCGGCGCCGATCTCGCCGGTGATGACGATGAATCCCTCGCCCTGGTGCAGGCCATAGTTCAGGTAGGACATCGCCTTCTGATGGCTGCGGCTGCCGAAGAAGAAGCGATGGTCCGGGTTGAGCTGGAACGGCCGTCCGGTGAGATCGTAGAAGCCCGCGAACATGGGTACCCTCAGAATTCCTTCCGCAAGCGCACGGTGACAAGGTGTTCCAGCACGTCGTCCGCCGGCAGCTTGCCGTTGACTTCGCTGCGCTCGACCGAAAGGCTCGCCACCAAGGTGTCGCCCAGGCGGTAGCTGAACGTGCCGCGCGCCGTGTAGCTGGTGGTGTCGCTCAACGCGGCGCCGCTGACGTCGTTGTCGCGCACGCTGACGCTAAGTTGCATGTTGAACTGGCGCGAGATTTCGCGGCTCCAGCTTGCCGTCACGGCGTGGCTGGTGGTATCGCCGGTGGCCGCGTTGAAGACGCGCTCGTCGCGCAGCGCGGTGAGCACGAAGGTGTTGCGGCCGCGCAGCGCGCGCAGCGTGGCGCTCAGTTGTTTCTGGCGAAAGCCGCCGCCCACCAGGCCCTGCGCCGGGTCGCGGGCGCGGAAGGGCAGGCCGGTGTTCGTGTCGACGAGCTGGCTGCCGTCGTTGACATTGAGGCGCGACAGGCTTTCGGACAGTATGCCCTGCGAATTCGAGATCGACTGGGCGTAATTGACCAGCAACGTGGTTCGCGGCGACAGGCCGAACGACGCGGCGACCGCCGCGTTGCCGTGGTCGAAGCGGCGGCCGTAGGTGGCGCGGATGGAGGTGGCGCGTTGCGACCGGTAGAGGAATCCGCCTTCCCAGATCGGACCTTCCGGCTGGTCGCGCAGCGTCGGATCGGTGATCTTCTCGTAGCCGCCGCCCGCCAGCAGCGAGAAGGTCGAGTTCCAGGCATACTGGAAATCGGATTTGGCGAGACTGCTGCGAATGCTGGTTCCGGCGAACTGCCCCTGGCCGGGATCGCGCTCGGTGACCCGGGTGCGGCCTTGCGCCTCCCAGGAAATCACGTCGAAATAGCTGCCGCTGCGAAAGAGCACCGAACCTTCGTCGCTGGTGGTATCGGCCACCTGCGGCGAATCGACCACCACCATGTTGCGCCGGTAGCGCAGCTCGGCGTTGGCGTAGTCGCCCAGATGCTGGCGGTAGAACGGCGAGACGTCGTAGATCTGAACCGTAACCAGCCGGCCGCTGTCGGTCAGCCGGTTCTGGTCGGTCGGGGTGTTGAAGCCGACGTCGCTTTGGTCCACCGCCGCCGAGGCGTCGAGGTACAGGTGTTGATCGATCAGTTCCGCGTGGCCGAAGCCGCCGAACTGCTGCAGCACGCGGTTGCGGTCGTTGTCGTCGGCGTAGAACAGGAATTCCGGCCTGTAGTCGGCGTTGAGCTCGAGCCGGGGCCCCTTGCGGCGCACGGCGAGTCCAGGTTTGACCTGGGTGATGTAGTCCTCGACCTCGGCGCCCTTCGGCGCCAGGGTGACGTTGCTGTTGTAGGTTTCCGCGACCTCGATGGTCGGCCGAATCGTCCACTCCGACGCGCCCGCCGGCGGCATGGCGCCAAGGCCGACGGCGGCGGACATCGCCGCGATCCGGAATCGCCTCTGTCGGCGCCGCCCCATCACTTGCCTCCCCGTTTTCGGTCGGCGCCTAATATCCGTAGCCGCCGCCGACCCGGCCAAAGCGGTCGCCCGCGTGGAGCGAACCGACTTTGTTGAGAATCAGGCTGACGTGCTTGCACCCGTTGACCATGGCCAGGCCTTCGCGCAGCGCCGCCTCGCTCGTGCGTTCGGCCTGCACCACGAAGGCGATCTGGCCCACGTGCATGGCCAGCACGCTCGGTTCCGAGCGCGCCAGCACCGGCGGCGAGTCCATGATAATGACGCGGTCGCTGTAGCGCCGGGCGATTTCGCCGATGAACTTCGCCATGCGCGAGCTGGCGAACAGCTCGTTGGCGTCGGGAATCTGCGCCCCGGCGGGGATGATGCTCAGATTGTCGTAATTGGTCCGCACCATGACGTCGGCGAGGTCGATCTTGTCGTTACGCAAGATGTCGGCGAGCCCCTTTTCGGCCTCGAAGCCAAGGAGCGTCGGGATCATCGGCTGCGCCATGTCGGCGTCGATGAGCAGGACGGTGATGTCCGGCTCCGACGCCATGCTGAGCGCGAGATTGACGGCGGTGAACGTCTTGCCTTCGCGCGGCAGCGAGCTGGTCACCATGATCAGGTGCGAACGCCGCTCGCCCGAGGCGCGGCCGGAGAAGGCGCTGAGCAGCAGCGGCCGCTTGATCAGGCGGATTTCCTCGGCGACCGATGATTGCTCGCCCGGCACCACCAGGCCCGCGGTGCGCAGGCGGTCGGGATTCAGGTGCACCAACCGCTTGGTCTGGCGCTTATCCGGCGCCAAGCCTTCGCGTGCCGTCGGCGGGACCACCGGAATGGCCGTCGGCGCGTGGCCGATCGTCGGCGCGTGCCCGCTCACCGAGCCCACGCCGGAGATCGACCCCGGCGAGGCGGTGACCGTCGGCGTCGGCGCCGATGGCGTTCCCGGGCGTTCCGGCGTCTTCACCGGATCTTTCCACGCCCCGGTCCCCATCCGGTCCGCCGCCTTCTCGATCAGCGACTTGCGAGGGCGAGTCGTGCTCGATCCGCCCGTTTTATCGATAACATCCATGACCGCGGTCCCCGCTTGTCCGATTTTCGACTACGCGCCGCCGCGGGTGAGCAGAAGCTCAACCGACAGCAACCCGACAAATGCCCCGACGAGGGCGATGCACACGACACTGTAGGTCGCCGCCTCGACCTTCCGCCGCCAACTCTCGGCCGCGGTGATCATGGTCGAGATGCTTCCTAGCACCGGCAGGTTCGCCACCGCCCGCAACTGGGCCAGATGGACGATGGAGTTGTCGATCTGCCCCATGAAGAAGGAAAAGAACAGGCCTGCCGCCAGGCCAACGGCGAAGATCACCGACACGAACAGCACCCGGTTCGGCCCCGCCGGGACCGCCGGCACTTCCGGCGGATCGACGATGCGGAACTGCAGCGTCTTCGACTGGGCTTCCAGCTTTTGGCCGAGCTTCGCCGATTCGCGCCGCGTGATCATCTCCTCGTAGTTGCGCTTGATGACGTCGTAGTCGCGGGTCAGGCGGGCCAGTTCGGCGCCAACCGTCGGGATCGACTTGACGCGGTCTTCCCAGCGGGTGACATCGACGTTGTTGCGCTCCAACCGGCTTTCCAGGGCGGCGATGCGGGCTTCTTCCTCGCCCATCTGGGCGCGCATGCGCTCGAAGACCGGGTTGGCGTTGCGTCCCGCGATCTTGCCGCGGTTGGATGCCCCACCGCCCTCGACGCCGGCGGATTGCGTCGCTTCGGACTGCGCCAATTCCAGCAGGCGCTTCGTGTCCTGCACGTCGGGATGGGTGTCGGTGTAGCGCATGCGGAGCACGCGCAGCTTCTGCTCCAGGCTCGCCGCCCGGAGCGACGCGTCGCCTTCCAGTTCGCCGCCACGTCCGGTGTTTACCACGTCGGCGTATTGCGGGACCGTCGCCATCTGGCGCTGGAACTCGTCGCGCCGGCGCTTGGCTTCGTTGAGTTCGCCCTGGGTGCGCGAGCGTTCCGCCATCGAGATCTCGAATTGCTGCTCGATTTTTGCCACGCTCTCGCCCGGCAGGCCACCGATGTGGCGGGCCTTGAAGTCGGCCACGAAGCGCTCGGCCGTCTCAAGCTGCCCCTTATAGTCGACGATTTGATCGTCGATGAACGTGCGCGCCGAGGCAATGTCCTTGCGCGATTCGCCCAGATTGCTTTCGACGAACACGGTCAGCAGCGCCTGCACCACGTTCCTCGCCGTCTCCGGCTTGCCGCCATGATAAGTGATGAGGAAGAGGTTTTGCGCCTGGCGGTTGATCCTGACGCGGCGTTCCAGTTCGGAGACCACGTTTTCCTGCTCGGCGACCGTCTTCGCGTTGAGGTCGAGGTCCGCCAGCCGCGCCACCTTCTGCAGATTGGGTCGGCTGAGCAGCGTGCGCTGCATCAAATCGACCTCGTTCAGCATGTTGTTGTCAACCGCGAGGCCGCGCAGCAAGGGCCGCAGCATCGAATCGGTGTCCACATAGACGCGCGTCTTGGCTTCGTAGATGTTCGGCATGTAGGCGACCGCCGTCCAGCCGACAACGCAAACGAGCCAGGCCACGCCAATGGCGTGCCAGCGGCGACGCCACATCGAAATCGCGTGTTGGAGGATTATGCCCTTCAGGTCGTGCACGGCTTTCACCTTCTCAAGCTAGAACCAAACTCTGGAACCGATCCCGGTCACTCTGACGGCGAGGGCTTAAAGAAGACATAACCCGCCGTCGCGGCTCCCGCCGGCGAAATCGCGCCGGCGGTACGTCGCTTCCTGACTAGAACCAACTCTCGGGGATGATGACCACGTCGCCAGGCAGCATGCGGACGTTCGCGCTCACGTCGCCTTCCTTGATCAGGTCGGCGATGCGCACGCTGAACTGCTTCTGCTGGTTGTTGATCACGCGGATGACGGTGGCGCGGTTGCCGGCGGCGAACTCGGTAACGCCGCCCACGGCCACCATGACGTCGAGCAGGGTCATGTTGTCGCGGTAAGCGATCGCCTGCGGCCGCGCCGCCTCGCCCACCACCCGGATTTGACGCGAATGGGGACCATTGAAGGTCGTCACCATCACCGTCACCACCGGGTCCTTGATGAACTTCGACAGCCGCTTTTCGATGTCGCGCGCGAGCTGGGTCGGCGTCTTGCCCGCCGCGGGCAGATCCTCGATCAGCGGCATCGAGATGCGGCCATCGGGGCGCACCGGAACCGGCAACGTCACTTCCGGGTTGCGCCATACGAAGACCTGCAAATTGTCGAGCGGGCCGACCACGTACTCCGGGCCGGGCTCGTCAGCCGCCAGGGAGGCTGGGGGAAGTCTGTCGTGGGTGCCTGAGCAACCCACCATCGCCGCCGCGAGTCCGAGCGCCACCGCCGCTCGCGCCAGCATCGCTGTCATCGCCATGTTCGTCTCCTGCTGTGCCACCTTAA
>CAZIVY010000662.1:0-9199 GCA_964542505.1 uncultured Rhodospirillaceae bacterium | reverse complement strand
TTACGCATGGCCGGTGCCCACATAGGCTTCGATCACTTGCGGATGGCGCGACACCGTCTCGTAGGGGCCTTCGGCGAGAATCTGTCCGCGCGCCAGCACCGTGATGGTGTCGGACAATTGCGACACGACGCTCATATTGTGTTCGACCATCAGCACGGTGCGGTTCCGCGCGGCGGCCTTGATCAACTGGCTGACGCGGCCGATGTCTTCATGGCCAAGGCCCGCCATGGGTTCGTCCAGCAGCATCATTTCCGGTTCCAGCGCCAGCGTGGTGGCGATTTCGAGCGCGCGCTTGCGGCCATAGGGCAATTCGACCGCCATCGCGTCGGCGTACGAGGCGATGCCCACGGAAGCGAGCAGCTCGTCCGCCCGCGCGTCCAGCCGGTCCAGCGTCCTGGCCGACCGCCAGAAATGGAACGAGGTGCCGAGCTTGCGCTGGAGCGCGACGCGCACGTTTTCGCGCACCGTCAGGTGCGGAAAAACCGCCGAAATCTGGAACGACCGCACCATGCCCATGCGCGCGATGCTGGCCGGGTCGGTGCCGGTGATGTCGCGGCCGTTGTAGCGCACCCTGCCCGACGTCGGGGCCAGGAAATGGGTCAGCAGGTTGAAGCAGGTGGTCTTGCCGGCGCCGTTCGGCCCGATCAGCGCGTGGATCGAATGGCGGCGCACGCGCAGGCTCACCTGGTTCACGGCAACGAAACCGGAAAACTCCTTGGTCAGTCCTTCGGTTTCGAGAATGATCTCGGCGGCCATTCCGGTGGCGGACTCCCTGTGGTCCGTGCGCGCACGACGCCTTTTCGTCACCCGGGCGCGCGGCGCGCCCTGGAAGCGCCTTGTTGCGGTGCAATAGTAGCGATAATCCCCGCCAAGGCAACGCCGCCGCCTCGCCCCGAGCGCCGCGCGTCCGCGTGCGTCGAAGGGGGAGGGCCTATTTACCCCGGTTGGCCAGCATGGCGGCGCCGGCCAGCAAAGCGGAGGCCGCCATCAGCAGCAGGCTGACGGCGTTGATAACCGGCGTCGATCCCTCGCGCAGACGGCCGTACATGGCGATGGTGAGCGGCGGGTCGGACCCCGCCAGCATCAAGGTGGTGTTGAAGTTCTCGAAAGACATGAGAAACGCCACCAGCCCGGCGCCGATCATCGCCGGCATCAGGAAGGGCAGGGTGACGGTGAGGAAGGCTACCACCCGCGTCGCGCCGAGGTTGAGCGCCGCTTCCTCCAGCGTCGGATCGAACTTGCGCAACCTGGCCGAGATCACCAGCGCCGCGATGGTGCCGATGAACGACACCTGGCCCAGCGCCACCAGCGGCAGGCCGGGGCGCAACCAATCGAGGTCGCGGTCGAACACGACTTCCAGCCGCCCGGCGACGGTGCTGGAAAGCAGCAGGATGGCGATGCCCAGGATCACGCCCGGAATGACCAGCGGCCACAGCATGAGGGTATAAAGCGCGCCCTTGAAGGGAAACTGGTGGCGCTCGAACAACAGCGCCGCGGCGAGCCCAAGCGCGACCGACAGCACCGTGACCCACAACGCCACCTGCAGGCTTACGCCCAACGCCCGCAGCAGCCCCCCGTCGGTGAACAGCCCGACCCGGTTCGGGCCGCCGACGAACCAGGCGGCGGTGAAGCCTTGCCAGGGCGGCGTCGGCGCCGGCCCGTCGTTGAAGGCGAAGACGCCCACCACCACCAGCGGCGCGAAGAGGTAGATGAAGAACGCCACCACATAGGCGAGCGTCGCAAAGCGCGCGAGGACGGAACGTGGCAGGCTCGCCAGCATGTCAGCGCTCCAGCGTCGCCGCCAGCGTCTGGCGGCTCAGTTTCAGGCCCAGCCACACCACCAGCGACGACAGCGCCAGCAGCACGAAACCGAACGCCGAACCCAGTTCCCAGTTAAAGCGCACGATGAACTGGTTGTAGATCAGTTCGGTGAACCACAGGCTGTGCTTGCCGCCCATGAGCGTCGCGGCGACGTAATTGCCCAGCGCCAGCATGAACACCACCACCGAGCCCGAAACGATGCCGGGCATGGCGTAGGGGATGACGATTTCGCGCATGACGGCGAAACCGTTGCCGCCCAGGTCGTAGCCCGCCTCGATCAGCGAATCGTCGAGGCCGTCAAGCGTGGTGACCAGCGGCACGACCATGAACAGGAGCGAGGTGTAAACCAGGCCCACCAGCATGGCGGCGTCGTTATAGAGGAACTCCACCGGCCCGCCGGCGAGGCCCAATCCCTGCAACATGCGGCTCATCAGGCCGGTTTCGCGCAGGATGATCATCCAGCCCAGCGTGCGCACCAACTCGCTCACCCAGAACGGCAACAGGCACAGCCCGAACAGCAGGCCCTTGTGCCGGGCGGGCGCCAGCTTGGCGATGTAATAGGCAATGGGAAAGGCGACCATGAGCGTGATGATGGTCACCGTCACGGCGAAGAAGGCGGTGCGCATGAGCGCGTTCCAATAAAGCGGCTCGCCCAGGAAAGCGCCGAAACTGTTCAGCGACCAGCGCGTGACGCCGCCGCCAACGCGCTCGCTCAGCGCGATGATCATCATCTGCCCCAGCGGCAGGACGACCAGCAGGCCGAGCCACAGCGCCACCGGCGCCACCAGAAGGTAGAAACCGAGGCGCCGCCCGCTGCCGCCGCTCATCCCGGAAAGCATTTGCAAGCCTCGGCGTCCCAACTGGCGACGATGCTCTCGCCGGTCTTCAGGTCGGAGAGCGCGCCGCTTTGCGGCAGCGCCGCCACCAGCGGCGCCGCCGCGCCCTCGAGGCGCAGCGTCGCGGTGCTGTTGGCGCCGTTGAACAGGATGCTTTCCACCCGGCAGAGGAAACGGTTGGCGGTTTCGCCGGCGGATTGGCCGCGCGTCAACGCCACCGCCTCCGGGCGCACGAAGACTTCCACCTCCGCGCCCGCCGCGATTTTCGTCGCCGCGCGCACCGGCGGTCCGCCTTCGAGGGAAATGCGCGCAACTCCGTCCCGGGCGTCGGCGACGCGCCCCCGCCAGCGGTTCGCTTCGCCCACGAAGCCGGCGACAAACGCGCTCGCCGGACGGTAGTAAAGCTCCTGCGGGGTGCCGATCTGGTCGAAACGGCCGTTGTTCATCACCGCGATGTGGTCCGACATGACCAGCGCCTCGCCCTGGTCGTGGGTGATGTAGACGAAGGTGGTGCCCACCGCCGCCTGCAATTCCTTCAACTCCACCTTCATGCGTTCGCGGAGCTTGAGGTCCAGCGCCCCCAGCGGCTCGTCGAGCACCAGCACCTTGGGGTCCAGCACCAGGCAACGGGCGATGGCGATGCGCTGCTTCTGGCCGCCGGAAAGCTGGTCGATGCGCTTGGCCCCCGAATCCGGCAGGCCGACCCGCGCCAGCATGGCGCCAACGCGCCGGGCGATTTCCTCGCGCCCGGCGCCCCGCCGGCGCAGCCCATAGCCCACGTTCTCGGCCACCGACATCATGGGGAACAGCGCCAAATGCTGGAACACCATGTTGACCGGCCGCTGGTTCGGGGCGGCGCCGATCACCGATTGCCCGCCGATGCGGATATCGCCGCTGTCCGGCGAAATGAAGCCGGCGATCATGCGCAGCAGCGTGGTTTTGCCGCAGCCCGACGGCCCAAGAATGGAAAAGAAAGAACCCGCCGCGACGGTAAAGGAAACATCGTCGACGGCGGTAAAGGCGCCGTACCGCTTCACCAATTGGCGGACTTCGAGCGCCGGCTGTGCGGGGTCGCTCATGCAGGCAACGCGGGCGCGGGCCGGGGTGTTACCCGGTCCGCGCCGCTTGTGCCGCTGTTAGTTCGCCGCTTTGACGCGGTCGAGAATGCGTCCTTCGACTTCCTCCAGCCCCGCGGGGACCGGCGGGTACCATTTGATGTTGTCGATCGCCGCCTGCGGGAAGCTTGCCGCGTACTGCGCCTTCAGCTTCGCGTCCACCAGTTTGTCGGACCCGAGGGATGCGGTGAAATTGCCCGCCGAGGCCACGATCTTCGCCGCCACGTCCGGCTTCATCACGTAATTGATCCACTTGTAGGCCGCATCGTCGGCGCGGCCCTTGGACGGCAGCGCGAAGGTGTCGATCCAGCCCAGCGCGCCCGACTTCGGGGCAACGAAATTGAAATCCGGATTTTCGTTGTTCAGTTTCCAGCCGGCGAAATCCCACGCCATCGCCGCGCTGACCTCGCCGGTGCGGATCAGGTTGAGAAGCGCGTCGCCGCCTTCCCAATAGACCTTCACCAGCTTCTTGCAGTCGATCAGCTTGGCGCCGACCTTGTCCATGAGCGCGGTGTAGGCGACCTTGTCGTTATAGGCGGCGAAGGGGTCCATGCCCATGGAAAACGCGAAGGCGATCAAGGTCGGGCGCTTCAGGCGATAGCTGACCTTGTTCGCCAGCGACGGATCGCACAGGTCGGTGTAGTCGCCGGCCTTGGCGGCGGTCTTGCTGTTCACCACCAGGCCGTCGGTGCCCCACACATGGGGCAAGCCATAAACCTTGCCGTCGAGCGTCGTGTTCTTCTTGGTGGCTTCCAGCATCGAGGTGATGAACTGCTTCGCCTCGATCTTGCTCAGGTCGAAGGGCTTGTAGACGCCGAATTCCGTTTGCACGCCGGTGATGCGGTCCTGGCTCGGCTGCGCCAGGTCGAAGCCGGCGCCGGCGGTGGCGCGCAGCTTGGAAATCATGTCCTCGTTGTTGGAGATCGTCACCTTGACGTCGATGCCGGTGTCCTTCTTGAACTGCGCCACCACGTCGTCCGGGGCATAGCCGCCCCAGGTGAGCAGGCGGAGTTCCTGCGCCTGGCCGGGGCCGAAGCCCAGGACGGCCAGCGCCAATCCGGCGGCGAGTGTAAGCGTGGGTCGCATAGTGAACTTCATTCTTGGCCTCCCTGATCGGTTATCCGGCGCCGCAATGGCCCCGTTTCCCTGAACCAAAACATAGCACATTCCCCCATCCCCGCCAGTGGCCGGCGGGATGTGCGGATCCGGGCGTGACGGACTACATGGCGTCGAGGATCTCTTTCCGCTTCTGTTCGTATTCCTTCGGTGTGATCACACCCTGGGTGTGAAGGCTGTCCAAGCGCCGGAGGCGCTCCGCCGGATCGGAGCTCGATTCGGGCAAGGCAGGCGCTCCCGCGCTTTTCGGCGTTTTCTGTACCATGGTGATATTCACCGCGCCTTCGTATTTATTGTCGGCGCCGGCGGCGGAATCGATGGCCCAACCGATCCCACCGCCCAGGATGATATTACCGAAGGTCGCCTCTTGGATTCCCGATTTGTTGAGGAACTTGGCCTCCTCGAACCCGTCTTTCAGGCACACGATTTCAATATGGTGCTTGGTCTTCTTGATCAGGACGCCACCAGGGGTCGGGTTCACCGCACCAACGATTTCGCCATTGCGGTGAAACTGGCAGTTCGCCCCGGGAGGATTGGTGACGACGGAGATTTGTTGCGACGTGCCATCGACGATCGATGCACAGTTCGCCAGGATTTGGGCGGCGAGAAGCACCGCGCCAAACTTAAATCGCCACATTCTGGTTTCCCGCCTACCCTTCGTATAGCGCCATCAGTTTAACAATAACCACGCGGTCCGCATAGCGAATGTCCTGGCTCAATACATATGAAATGGTGGGACCACGCGACGACCGCTACATGCCCTCGAGAATCTTGCGGCGCCGCTCCTGGTATTCGGCCTCGGTGATAAGTTTTTCGTCGAAGAGGCGCTTGAGTTGAAGCATTCGCTCAGCAGGATCGGCCGTCTTATCGCTGCTTGAAGCCGGAGAAGGCGCATTGACCTGGGCGGACGGAGGTTGCCCGCCAACCGACACGACGGTCCCGGGCGGCAACGCCCGCGCATTCCCGTCTTGATCAGCGGCAGGAGTTTCTCGCCCTCTGCTTTCATCTGCTGGACATAGGCGACGCGCTTTGCGTTCCCCGAGATCATATCTCGGTGCCATGGATTGCCGGTCCATGCCGATGTCGGCGTCGGCTCGAAACCGGCCAACTCTGGATTCGTGAGATAGCTGACACGGAGGTAATCGAATGCGTTGTTCAAAAAGTAGGTGATGGAAAGTGCGGTTACTGGACGCCGTATGTCGTTGACGAACCGAAAAAAGTCCCGCTGGGCCTCTGTAGGATTTGTGTCCATGAAAAAGCCAATATGATTGACGGTCCAACATTCGGCATCGCGTTGGTTGTAACTGCGGTCGGAGACGGCATGGTGAACGTCACCACGGTCACACACACCGGTATCCCGCACCCAACCGTGACCACTCGACGCAAGGTTGGTTCGGACATATATGACATTTCTAAGAATGCGATTCTCGATTTGCGCGAGATAGACATCTATCGAAGGCACGCCCATAGCACTGTTCGTCGACATCCGCTTGCCTCGCGCGACAAGTTGCCAGTCGCCGGCTGGCAGAGGAAACTGTTTGTTGCCGAGCTGCGCAGTACCTTTGACGATGCTGCCGATGGGAAGGTTTTCAAGACCTGTATCGGCGCGTGCCGAGGCGGCACCCAGACAAAGTAGAGCAATCGCCAAGAGTTTCGATTTCATACGAACCATCTATCCCTCCCAAATTCTTATTTTGAGATAGATTACGCCTACAGCCCGACAGTTGCTACTGGAAAAGCGCGAGTTATACCAACTCTTATTGACGATGACTCTTTGCTTCGTCATGGCCTGGCGAAGACCCGGCCATCCATGTCTTTGATCTCATTTGCGTTTTAAGGCGTGGATGCCCGCGTCAACCCCCGGGTCGAAGAGCCCGGGGGCCAGGCATGACAAGTAGGGAACAGCGAGACTTGGTATTAATCCTGCGCCCCCGCCAGTGGCCAGGGGGGCGATTAGCAGGGCTATCGCATGTGGCTCATGGCGGATTTCCTCATCCTTCGAGACGCTCGCTTCGCTCGCCCTCAGGATGACGAAATCCGCTATTTCTCCGCGCGGCCTCACCCTGAGCCTGTCGAAGGGGGAGGCCGCAAACTTATCCCACTACCGAGGGCGACCGTCAGGCGGCGGCGCTGGCCGACCTCCCCGGCAGGCGGAATCCGGCGGCGTCGAGTTCGGACTGCAACTTCCGCATCCGCGCCTCGTCCAATACCTCAAGCGGCGGCCGGATGTTCCGCCATCTTGGATCGCCCAAGGCGTCGGCCAGCAGCCCCTTCATCGCCGCGATCATGGGGTAGGCCTGGACGATGCGCCGCACCTCGCTGATGCGCTCCTGCTGGCGCTCGGCGTCGGGGGCGTCGCGGTTGGCGATAAGGCTGGCGATGCCGGCGGCATTAATGTTGGCGGTGGCGCTGATGCAACCCACGGCGCCCTGGCGCAAGGCCGACAAAAGATAGGATTCCGCGCCGGGGAATATCGCCATGCCGGGGAAGCGCCGGATCAGTTCCGCCGTGTGGGCGCCGTCGCCCGAGCTGTCCTTGACCCCCACCACGCTTGATGGGTAATCGCGCCGCAAGCGCTCGATCAGGCCGAAGCCGATGGGCACCTGCGCCACCAGCGGTATGTGATAGAGATAGACCTTCAGGCGCGAATTTCCCACCCGCTCGATCACCTGCGCGAAGCTGGCGTAAAGTCCGTCCTCGCTCACGTTCTTGTAATAGAACGGCGGCAGCATCAGCACCCCCCGGCAGCCGTTCAGCGTCGCGTGCGCGGTGAGCGTGGCGCTGTCGGTGAGCGCGCACATGCCGGTGCCCGGCAACAGGCGCTGGGCCGGAATGCCGGCGTCGATCAGCGCGTCCAAAAGGCCGATGCGCTCACCGGTGGACAGCGAATTGGCTTCGCTGGTGGTGCCGAACACCGCCAAGCCGTCCGCGCCCTGGCCGAGCAGCCAGCGGCAATGGGCGATGAAGCGGGGGCGGTCGGGTTGGAAGTCGGCGGTGAAAGGGGTAAGCACCGGCACCCACATGCCGCGCGCAAGCGAATCCGTCACTAGAGCCTCCTCGCGTTTTTATCCTGCAATTCTATACCACCTTTCCGGGATTGAGGATGCCGCTGGGGTCGAGGGTGCGTTTCAGCGCCTCCATGATCTCCATCTCCAGGGCCGACTTGTAGCGGCGGATTTCGTCGCGTTTCAGGCGCCCGAGGCCGTGTTCGGCCGAAATCGAGCCGCCCATCTCGTGCGCCAGGTCGTGCGCCCGCCGGGTCAGCTTTTCCCATTGCGCCATGAAGGCTTTCGGGTCGGCCCCCGCCGGTTGCAGCGGATTGAAATGCACGTTGCCGTCGCCGATATGGCCGAAGGCGAGCACGCGAACGCCGGGAAAAAGCTCCTCCATGGCCGGGGTGGCGCGGGCGATGAATTCCGCCATCCGCGACACCGGCACGGAAATGTCGCACTTGATGCTGGCCCCCTCGAGCGGCTGCGCCGCCGTCAGCGAATCGCGCAGCTTCCACAAGCCCGCCGCCTGCGCCTGCGAGGCGGCGATGGTGGCGTCGATCACCAGCCCGCGCTCGGCGCCCGCGGCCAAGATACCCTCCATGATCGACCGCAAGGCATCGCCCTCCTGGCCGCCGTGCATCTCGATCAGCGCGTACCAGTCGTGGCGGTCCTTGAGCGGCGCCCGCGTCCCCGGAATGTGGCGCAGCACCAGGTCGATGCCGAGGCGCGGCACCAGTTCGAAGCCGGTCAGCTGATGGCCGCTTTGCTCCTGCGCCAGCGCCAGCAATTCCACCGCCGCCTGCGGGTCGCGCACGGCGGCGAAGGCGGTTTCCACCGCCCGCGGGGCGGCGAACAGCTTCAGCACGGCGGCGGTGATGACGCCCAGCGTCCCCTCGGCGCCGATGAAAAGCTGCTTCAGGTCGTAGCCGGTGTTGTCCTTGCGCAAGGCCCGCAAGCCTTCCCACACCCGCCCGTCCGCCATCACCACTTCCAGGCCCAGCGTCAGGTCGCGCATGTTGCCATAGCGCAGCACCGCGTGCCCGCCGGCGTTGGTGGACAGCAAGCCGCCGATCTGGCAACTGGCCTCGGAGCCGATGCGCAGCGGAAAAAGCCGCCCCGCCGCCGTGGCGGCGGCGTGCACGTCGGTCAGCACGCAGCCGGCTTCGACCGTGATCGTGCCGTTCAGCGCGTCGAGGGCGCGCACGCGCTTCATGCGCGACAGCGAAAGCAGGATTTCATCGCCCCGCGTGGTGGGGACCGAGCCGCCCATCAGCGACGTGTTGCCCCCCTGCGGCACCAGTTTGGTGCCGGTGCGCTG
>CAZIVY010000661.1:0-2082 GCA_964542505.1 uncultured Rhodospirillaceae bacterium | reverse complement strand
GGCGGGCGGCGGTAATGCGCGCGGCGCTGGCGCTGGGCGCCGACATCATCAATGACGTCTCGGCGCTCACGGCCGATGCCGACAGCATGACGGTGGCGGCGGAAAGCGGCGCGGCGGTCGTGCTCATGCACATGCCGGACGAGCCGGCGCGCATGAACGTGGCGCCCAGCTATGACGACGTGGCGCTGGAGGTGTTCGATTATCTCGAATCCCGCGTCGAAGCCTGCATTCGCGCCGGCATCGACCGGCGGCGGCTGATCGTCGATCCCGGCATCGGCTTCGGCAAGCACGGCCCGCACAACGTGGCGGTGCTGGAGCAGATCGCCCTCTATCACGGGCTTGGCTGCCCGATCATGCTCGGCGTGTCGCGCAAGGGCTTGAGCGAGACGCACCAGAAGCTCTCGCCGCGCGAGCGCCTGCCGGCGTCCTACGCCGTAACCATGCACGCGCTGACGCAGGGCGTGCAAATCCTGCGCGTGCACGACGTGGCGGAAACCGCGCAGGTGGTCGATGTCTGGCGACGCTTGGCCGGAATGGTGGACGAGCCTTAGCCGAGAACGAGAATTTCGCCCCGGCCGTCGAAGGCGGCGTCGCCGGTGAAACGGCGCGCGGGCAACTCCATGTCGCGCGTCAACGCACTGGGCGCGCCGGCCGCGGTCAATGTCCGGCGCAGGAGCGCCAAGAAGCCGAGTTCATGGCGGCCGCCGTCGCGGAAAGTGGGCAACATGCGGGCGGGCGGATAACGGAAGAGCAACGTGCCGCGCTTCATGCCGAAACCCGGAAACGCGCCGACCCCTTGGCCCATGACCACCAACGTGCCGGCGATCATGCGCGAGCCGGCATAGTCGCCGGCATGGCCGGCGATGGCGATGATGCCGCGCCGCATGCGGTCGCCGGCGCGGTTCCCCGCCCGCCCGCCGGCGATGACGATGCCGCCGTTCATGCCGTAGCGGTCTTCGGGGAGCGCGCCGCCCAGGCCCTCGCCGGCATCGCCGGCAATGCTCACGCGGCCGCCACTCATCGCGGTCGCGGCCCACGGCCCGGCATGGCCGCCAAGCGCGATCTCGCCGCCGCTCATGGCGCGTCCAAGATAGGCGCCGGCGTCGCCCTCGATGGTCATGCGCCCGCGCCGCATGCCGCGACCGAGGAAATCGAATTTGTCGGTGATGCCGCGAAAGCGGGTATCGGCCGCGTCATCGCCCTCGACCCTGAACAAATCGCCCACGGGCACGGCTTCGTTGCCGATGGCCAATGTGAGGCGCGCTACCGCGCCGGGTTCAAGGCCGTAAAGGCGCTCCGGCGCCATGCCCGAGGCATCGACCCGCAAGGCGGGCGGCGACTTCAGCGTGAGCGTCAACGGGCTCATGCCATGATCGCGCGCAAGTGGAAATGGTGCGGGCCGAGCTTGCCGCCATAATTGCCGGCGTCGATGCCGATGAGGCCGGACGCGGTTCCGCCTTCGCAGGCGGCAAGGATGCCGGCGCGCATGGCGGCGGCAATGGCCTCGGCGCTCAAGCCGTCGATGACGATTTCGAGCGCCGCGCCCGCATCGGGCGATAGCGCCGACGCCGTCTGCCCGCGAAGCGTCGGGCAATAGGCGTCGTTGGTGGACGCGATCATCCCCTTGTAGCGCGATCCGACTTTCGACCCCGAACGCACGATGCCGCCGGGGAAGGGCATGATGACGCCGGGCGCCAGGCGCATGGCGGTAACCGCCCGTTCGGCGGCGGCGAGGGCGGCGGCGCGGGTCTTGGCCAGGAGCAGGAAATTGCCGCCGCCGATGCCCGGCGCCAGGCCGGTGTCGTGCTCGCAGACGAACTCGCCGTCCATGACCGGAATGCGCCAATAGCGCCGATCGCCGAACTTCTTGGCGACCTGGAAGCCGTCGCCGAAAAAGCGGATGGCGGCGCCGAGGCGCAGCCGTTTATCGCCCTCGATGCCGGCGAAACAGGCGCTGCCGGCGGCGGTGAGCACGCATTGGCCGAGGCGGTTGCGGAGCTGTTCCTGCAGCCCCTTCGCGTTCATGGCGAAAAAAAGCACGGCGACGCCGGGGCGGCCGTCCGCGGTCTCGGCGGCGGGGAC
>CAZIVY010000660.1:0-3185 GCA_964542505.1 uncultured Rhodospirillaceae bacterium | reverse complement strand
TTACATCGCCTACCACGACCAGGAATGGGGCGTGCCCGAACGCGACGACCGGGCGCTGTTCGAGAAACTGATTCTCGACGGCTTCCAGGCCGGCTTGTCCTGGATCACCATCCTCCGCAAGCGCGACAATTTCCGCCGCGCCTTCGATGGCTTCGATCCCGAGCGCATCGCGCGCTACGACCGGCGCAAGGTCGAGCGCCTGATGGCCGATGCCGGCATCGTCCGCAACCGCGCCAAGATCGAAGGGGCTGTTACCAGCGCGCAAGCCTATTTGCGCTTGCGTGACGCTGACGGCGGATTCGCCGGCTTCATCTGGGACTTTACCGGCGGCGGCACGGTTCAGAACGCTTGGCCGGACCCCCGCGCCGTGCCGGCGGAAACCGCCGCCAGCCGCGCGCTTTCGAAGGCGCTGAAAGAGCGCGGCTTCGCCTTTTGCGGCCCCACCATCATCTACGCCTTCATGCAGGCGGTGGGCATGGTCAACGACCACCTGACCGGTTGCTTCCGCCACGGCGAGTTGACTGGCGGCGGCGACGCCTACTGAACGCGCTTCGGTCCCGCGTCGCTTGGCGGCCCCATGCCGCCGCCCATGCCGCCGCCCATGCGTCCCATGCCCCCCATGCCGCCGCCCGGAGGCCCCATGCCCGCGCGCGGCGGCGGCTCGTCGGGCAGTGTCACGCCCCGCTCCTTGGCCCGCGCCGCCATGGCCTGGTGATGCTCGGCGCGAAGGCGCTCCCGCTCCTCGACCGTCTTGGCCTTGAGCATGCGCTCGCGAAATTCCAGGCGCTCCTGCTCGGTCATCATCTGGCTGCCGTAAATCCGCTCCTGGGTTTGGCCGGGAGTTTGGGTCTGCGCCGTCGCCGGCGGCGCCCAAGCAACCGTGCTCACCATGCCGGCAGCCACGAGCGCCAGCATCTCTCGGAGAAAAAGAGTCATCGGTGCCTCCTTCGGCGTTGAACGGACGCACCCTATTCGACTGGGGAAATCCGGCCTTTGATCCAGATCAAGCACGAACCTATTCGGCGCGCCCCAGCAGCGCCATCACCTCGCGCCATTCGCGCGCGCCGAGGCCGGAGTCCTTCTGCTCCACCTTCTCGCCCGCCAGCATCCTGCGCACCAGGGCCAGCGCGGTTTTCGACAAGCGCGCGCCTTCCAGTCCGTATTCGACGAACGCCTGGTGGGTGATCGGCATCCAGCGTTTCAGCGTCTCCAGCATGACCTCGGCGTAGGCGCGGATTTCGTACTGGGCGTGGGCGTCGGCGCGCAACGACAGGAAATGCAGCAGATTGTGCAGGTCCGTCTTCCAATACCATTGGGTATAGAAATTGAGGCTGATGTTCATGCGCGCCAGTTCCCGCGCCAAGCCCTGGCGGTCGGGGTCGATGGCGCCGCCGTCGGCGCGTTCGTTGAGCATTTCCTCGTAATCGGCATAGGCTTGCGCCGCGCCGCGCCGCAGCAGTTCCTGCACCCGCGCCGCCTCCTCGCCGGTCAAGGTATCGCCGCGGCCCTGGCGGTTGCCCCGCGACTGCGCCGCCAGGTGCTCGGGCACCGGCAAATAGAACTCGTTGTCGAGAATCGAATAGCGGGCCGAATATTCGTTGACGTTGGCGGTGCGGTGGCGGATCCACTGGCGGGCGACGAAGATCGGCAGCTTCACGTGGTACTTGATTTCGCACATTTCGAACGGCGTCGTGTGCCGGTGGCGCATGAGGTACTGGATCAGGCCGCTGTCCTCGCTGACCTTCTTGGTCCCCTTGCCGTAGGAAACCCGCGCCGCCTGCACCACCGCCGCGTCGTCGCCCATATAGTCGATGACGCGGACGAAGCCGTGGTCGAGTACCGGCAGCGGCTCGTAGAGGATTTCCTCCAGGCCTGGCACGCTGGCGCGCCGCGTGGCGAAGGTTTCGCGCCGCTGGGCGTCGATTTCGGCCTGCTGGCTGGCCGCGAGCGGTCGCTTCGGGGTCATGGTGGCCGGCACTTTAACCATGCCGCCCCGCCCGCGCCAACTTCCATCATGGGGCTTCAAAATTAGCTTCCAATGCATTATGTTAGTGCTGTCGGGAAACCGGCTATGGCGATAAACACTGCGCGGCATAGGCGTTACGGACCCGGGGGCAGTACCCGGCGCCTCCACCACAAGCGCGCCTGGCGAATTCGGGGCAGCGCGCTTCTGCTGGGGGCGAAACAGGCTCGACGTGCGCAATAAAGACGTAGCTTTCGCCCGGCATGGTTCCGCCGTTATCGGGCCAAACCATAGGTGCCAACGACAATCGTCTGGCCCTCGCTGCTTAGTCTCTAAGCAAGCGCGGCTCGGGGGGCGCCGGGCAACAGAAGCCCCCCACTTACCCTTGTTCCGCCGCCGTTTTTCGGCTGAAATGGCGCGCGGGGCGATTTCCTCGTCGTGACGGCGGTGGAGCGCGCATGAGCCGGAACAATCTCGACTACGGCCAGATGATGGAGACCGCCATGCGCGGCGTTGTCCGCGCCGCCTTGACGCGGGCGGCGGAGATGGGCCTGCCCGGCAACCATCACTTCTACATTTCCTTCCGCACCGACTTTCCGGGGGTGGCGGTGCCTGACTATTTGCGCGCCCGCTACCCGCTGGAAATGACCATCGTCCTTCAGCACGAGTTTTGGGGCTTGCACATCGACGAGAACAAGTTCTCCGTCAGCCTGAGCTTCAACCGCGTGCATGAGCGCCTGGTGGTGCCGTTTGCCGCCCTCACCGCTTTCGGCGATCCGAGCGTGCAGTTCGCGCTCCAGTTCGGCGGCGGCCAGGCCGCCAAGGGCGGCGCGCTGGCGCCGGTGGAAACGGATGCCAAGCCGGCGGCAATCGACCGGGAGCCAGCGTCAGCCGACAAGGACGCCGCGACGCCCAAGGTTGTCGCCCTCGACGCCTTCCGCAAGAAATAGCGGGCATTGCCCTCTTGGCTGAATTCCAGTTTCAAGAGTTTTTTCCCACCGGGCCCGACCGGACGGGGTACCGCCAGCTCGACGGTTACACGATCCGCGGCATAAGCGCCGGCGGACGCCCGGCGATCGAAGTGCCGCCGGAGGCGTTGACCGCGCTCGCCGCCGCCGCCATGCGCGACATCGCGCATTTGTTCCGCCCCGGCCATCTGCGGCAATTGCGCGCCATCCTCGACGACGGGGAAGCGTCGTCCAACGACCGCTTCGTCGCCCTC
>CAZIVY010000659.1:0-2047 GCA_964542505.1 uncultured Rhodospirillaceae bacterium | reverse complement strand
GGCATGGCTTGTTCTTGTGGGGCTTCCACGGAGCGGACACATGCATGTGAGCTTGGAAACCTGGGCGGCTTTCAGCGCGGCGGCGGCGGTGCTGATCGTGATCCCTGGTCCGACGGTGATGCTGGTGGTCGGCTACGCGCTGGCGGCCGGGCGGAGCGTGGCGCCGGCCCTGGTGGCCGGGGTGGCGCTCGGCGACACGGTCGGCGTGACATTGTCCTTCGCCGGGCTGGGCGCGGTGCTGGCCGCCTCGGCAGCGCTGTTCAACGCGGTCAAATGGGCCGGGGCGGCGTACCTGGTTTATCTCGGCGTCCGCATGTGGATGGCGCCGGCGGTTGCGCCCGAAATAGCGCCGCGGGTCATCGGGGCTTCAGCGCGGCGCATGTTCGGGCACGCCTTCGCGGTGACGGCGCTGAACCCCAAGGGCATGGTGTTTTTCGTCGCCTTCGTACCCCAGTTCCTCGATTCCGGCCGGCCATTGTTGCCGCAAATGGCGCTGCTGGGCGCGACCTTTATCGTCCTCGGGGCGGTGAACGCGGCTGCCTATGCCTGGCTTGCGGGCGGCGCGGGCCGGGCGGGCCTGCCTCCCAGGGCGTTCAAGCTCGCCAACCGTCTGGGGGGCGGGGTGCTCATCGCCGCCGGCGTCCTGGCGGCGCGGCAGGGTTAAGCCTGAAAGCGAGCCCGTGACCGCGGTACCTAGCCACGCTTGCCATAGCCAGCAAGTTATAACATGTGGCAACATAATGTTGACATACTGGCGACCATCATGGGGACAGCAACCGTGGTCGCTTGCGACCGGAATTCGAGCAGGACTTGGCGATGCGCCGATTGCTTCATTGTTACGCCGAAGGCCGTGACGACGAGTGGGAAGCGATTTGCCTAGATCTCGATGTCGCCGTTCAGGGAAGTTCCTTCGCGGAGGTTTACGACTCGCTCAATCAGGCGATCTCTCTCTATTTGGCGAGCGTCCACGATCTGCCGGCGGAAGAGCGTCGTCACCTCCTTCATCGCCCGGTTCCGTTGCGCGTTCGGCTGCGGATTTTCTTTCGCTTGATCCGTGCATTGTTCATGACGAACCGCAATCCCCGCGAGCCGCAACGCGCCGAGTTCACGTTGGCGGCCGCCACTTAAGGGAACTTAGCGAAACAATTTCTTGGGCAATCCGGACTGGCGTATCATGGACGCCAATGTACCCGGTCAAATGTCGCTGCTCACACTGTGATAGGCGACGACAACCAATCGCGTTCGACCATCCACGTGACCCTTATAGCTACGATGGCTGCCGTCCTGCCGGCGCAGAACGAATCCATGACGCTCGATGATGGCGACGAAATCGCGGAACTTCATGCTCGATCACTTGCACAGTCGCCGGGATTGGTAAACATCCAATCCGTAACGCCCCGTACTGCCTGCGTAAACGATTGAAATGGATCGATGATTGGGCGAGGTTCGCAATTGTCGCGGGGGCGATTAACCCCGTGGCGGCGATTATCGCGGCCAAGTCGAGTCGCGGCAACAAAGGCCGCCGCCGGCGTCCTGGCGGCGCGGCAAACTTAAGTCTGCACGCTGCAGGAACCGCCGCCGAGCACGCAGAACTTGGCGCAGTGGACGTGGCAGAGCTTGACCGCGCCGTGCTCGAACATGCCGCCGTCGGCGCGCGCGGCCTCTGCCAGCGTCTCGCCCATCTCGAAAGCCGGATCGTAGGGAAGCAGCGTGCAAGGGAGCACGACAGGGGCGGCGCCCCTCCGCTTCACCACCATGCGGCTTGACGCACACATGATCTCGGCGGGGTTCTTGCCGAGGATGTTCCAGCAGTCTTCCGTGATCTCGGGAACGTCGGCGCGCACATCCATTTCGGGGAAGAGCACGAGTGCCGCGGGATCGCAGGCATCGACCGGCCATCGCCGCGCGGCGGTCAGCGCGGCGTAGCCGTCGCGCGCGTCCGCCTCGCTCTCGCCCCAGCAGGTGCGCCCCGCAAGCGCGAGCTTGAAGTCTTCGCGCGCGAGCCAGTCGATGCCCTCGACCGTCTTGGCGTAGGTGCCGGCGCCCC
>CAZIVY010000658.1:0-1891 GCA_964542505.1 uncultured Rhodospirillaceae bacterium | reverse complement strand
AGGTCCTGCAAGAATCGGCGAAATCGGCTAACATGCCATCTCTGCCAAATTGGGGGCCGCGCGCCATGCGTTCAATAGCCCTGCTTTCCGCTCTAGTGCTCGCCATCGCCGCCGCCGGGACGGCATCGGCGCAGGCCCCATCGGCGCAACCCAAGGTGACGACGCATCACGCGCTGTCGCTGATGGAGGCGCCGAAATACGGCCCGGATTTCAAGAACCTCGACCATGTCAACCCGAACGCGCCCAAGGGCGGCGAATTGCGCCTGGTTGACATTGGCGGCTTCGACAGCCTCAACCCCTACATCATCAAGGGCGAGTCGGCGCCGGGCATCGGCCAGACCTTCGAATCGCTGATGGAGTCGACGCTGGACGACGCGGTGACCGAATACGGCCTGATCGCCGAATCCGTCGACGTGCCCGACGATTTGAGCTTCGTTGCCTTCAACTTGCGCGCCAGCGCGCGCTGGCACGATGGCCGGCCGATCACCGCCGAGGACGTGGTGTGGACCTTCGAGACGTTGAAGGAAAAGGGCGCGCCGAGCTACCGCTTCTACTACGCCAATGTGACGCGGGCGGAGGCGTTGTCCCCGCGCAAGGTGAAATTCCACTTCAGCGGCCCGCGCAACCGCGAGCTGCCGCAGATCATGGGGCAGTTGCCGGTGCTGCCCAAGCACTATTGGGCGACGCGCGAGTTCGATAAGACGACGCTGGAGCCGCCGCTGGGCAGCGGTCCCTACAGGATCAAGTCGGTGGAACCCAATCGCAGCATCGTCTACGAACGCGTCGCCGACTATTGGGGCAAGGACCTGCCGATCAACCGCGGACGGTACAATTTCGACCTCGTGCGCTACGACATGTACCGCGACACGACGGTGGCGCTGGAGGCCTTCAAGGCCGGGCAGTACGATTTTCGCACCGAAAGCTCGTCGAAGAACTGGGCGACGGCCTACGATTTTCCCGCGCTCCAGCAAAAACTGGTGATCAAGCAGGACGTGCGCCACCAGCGGCCGACGGGAATGCAGAGCTTCGTCTTCAACACCCGCCGCGACAAGTTCAAGGACCCGCGGGTGCGCGAGGCGCTGGGCCAGGCCTTCGATTTCGAATGGTCGAACAAGACGCTTTTCTTCGGCCAGTACACGCGCACGGGCAGTTACTTTTCCAATTCCGATCTGGCGGCGGCGGGGCCGCCCACGGCGGCCGAGTTGAAGTTGCTGGAGCCGCACCGCGCGGCGCTGCCGGCGGCGGTCTTCACCCGCGCCTTCGAGCCGCCCAAGACCGACGGCTCGGGCGTCCCGCGCGACAATCTGCGCCAGGCGACGAACCTGCTGAAGGACGCCGGCTGGACGATCAAGGACAAGGCGCTGGTGGGCCCCAAGGGCGAGAAGCTGGAGATCGAGTTCCTGTTGGTGTCGCCCGACTTCGAGCGCGTGGTATCGCCCTACGCGCGCAACCTCGAACGGCTGGGGGTCACGGCGCGGCTGCGCACCGTCGACACAGCGCAATACCAGAACCGCGTGCGCGACTTCGATTTCGACGTCATTGTAGGCAGTTGGGGCCAGTCGGAATCGCCCGGCAACGAGCAGCGCGATTTCTGGAGCTCGGAAGCCGCCGACCGGCCCGGCAGCCGCAACCTGGCGGGAATCAAGAGCCCGGCGATCGACGCGCTGATCGAGGCGGTGGTCGCCGCGCCCGACCGCGCCAGCCTGGTGAGCGCCACCCGCGCGCTCGACCGGGCGCTGTTGTGGGGCCACTATGTGGTGCCGCAGTGGCATGTAAGCGTCGATCGCATCGCCTATTGGGACAAGTTCGGGCGCCCGGCGAAGAACCCGAAATACGGCGTCGACGTGTTCTCGTGGTGGGTGGACGCGAGCAAACCGCCGCCGCCGCGCGG
>CAZIVY010000657.1:0-2906 GCA_964542505.1 uncultured Rhodospirillaceae bacterium | reverse complement strand
CGCCACCTGCAAGCGGCTCGGCGTGAGGACGGTGGCGGTCTATTCCGCCGCCGACGCCAATTCGCTCCATGTCGCGCTGGCGGACGCGGCGGTGGCCATCGGCCCGCCGCCGGCGGCGAAAGCTATCTCAATATTCCCGCCATTATCGCGGCGGCGTGGCGCTTCGGGGCCGAGCGACGCGACGCAGTTCCAGGTGGCGGAGAATTGCGGCTTTCCGGCGATGGTCGAGGACGCAGCCGAAGGGCTGTCCTACAATGGCCTCGGGCAGTGTTGGCCCAAAAATCACCTCCCCTCGCCCGCAAGGGCGGAATTGCGCAGTCCGAGTACGCCCAGTTATTCGAGCAGGAGCAGGACCATGGCGCTCGGCAACCACGAACGCGTCGGCAAGGCGCAGAAGGAGTGCTTCTGATGCTTACCCGCCTAAAGTTGCAGAATTTCAAGTCGTGGGCCGACACAGGCGACATGGGGCTCAAGCCGATTACGGGTTTGTTCGGCGCCAACAGTTCAGGCAAGACCAGCCTATTGCAAGCATTGTTGCTTTTGAAGCAGACCGCCGATTCCTCCGACCGTGGCCTCGCGCTGCACTTCGGGGACAAGAAAGCGCTGGTCGATCTTGGGGATTTTCGCAGCGTGATCCACCGGCACTCCGAGGAATTGGACTTGCGAATCGACCTGGATTGGGAGCAAACCGAGCCGCTGGTCGTGAGCGATCCGAAGGGGCGCGGGCAACGGGTGGCGCAGGACAGGCGCCTCGGATTCTCCACCCATGTGAAGGGCGAGAACGGCGCCGCCGGCAGGTCATTGCGTCTCGCCGTGCCGAGCATCGAATACCGCGTCGGCGACATCGCATTCGGTATGCAACGTAAGAACGGCAGTCGCAAAAACTACGAGCTGTTCAATCGCGCGACAGAGTTCCACTTCGTGCGTAGCCAAGGTCGCGCATGGCCCCTGCCGGCGCCCGTAAAATGTTACGGATTTCCCGATCAGGTGCGCGCGTACTACCAGAACGCCGGGTTTCTTTCGGATTTTGAGCTCGCATTCGAGGAACAGTTGCGACGAATCTACTATTTGGGACCCCTGCGCGCATACCCGGAGCGCCGCTACACCTGGGCCGGGGGGCAGCCTTCCGACATGGGGCTGGCAGGGGAACAGGCCGTTCATGCCATCTTGTCGTCAAGGGACCGTGGCGAGACGCTGTCGCCGGGCTACAAACGCAGAAGAGTCACCCTCGAACAATACGTGGCCGAATGGCTGACGCGCCTCGGGCTGATCGCGGAGTTCCGCGTGGAGGCGGTGGCCGAGAGCAGTCAGATCTTCCAGGTGAAGGTCAGAAAAGTCGCCGGCGGTTCTGAATCGCTCATTACCGACGTGGGCTTTGGCGTCTCGCAGATTCTTCCAGTCGTCGTTCTTTGTTTCTATGTGCCGGAGGGCTCGACGGTGATCCTGGAGCAGCCAGAGATCCATCTGCATCCAGCCGTCCAAGCCAATCTTGCCGATGTGCTGATTGATGCTTACCGCCGGCGCGGGGTGCAGATCATCGTCGAGAGCCACAGCGAGCATCTGTTGCGACGCTTGCAGCGAAGGATCGCGGAGGAAACGCTGAGCAAAGACGACGTGGCGTTGTATTTTTGTGAAGCTGGCGTAAAGGGTTCAACGCTCACGCCGTTGGACCTAGACCTGTTTGGAAACATCGCGAATTGGCCGGAAGACTTCTTCGGCGACGAGTTCGGCGAAATTGCCGCGATGAGTAAGGCAATGCAAGACCGCAAGAAGAAGGCTGCCAAGTGAACAAGGAGGTAGTGATGGACACCAACGTGCCCCTCGTCGCGAATGGCAGAGCGCCACAGGCGAGCCACGACTGCGTGTCGGCTTGCATCGACGCGCTACTACGAATCCGAGAAAATAGCCGTCTTCTCCTGGACGATAGAGGCCTGATCCTCGATGAGTATCGACAGCACCTGAGTCCATCCGGGCAGCCCGGATCGGGTGACGCATTCTTCAAGTGGTTGTGGAACAACCAGGGCAACGCCGTGCAGTGTCGGCGAGTCGACATCACCCCTGACGATAAACGCGGCTTCGCCGAGTTTCCGGACGATCCCAAACTCGAACGATTCGACAAGAGCGACCGCAAGTTCGTGGCCGTTGCGCTGGCTAGCGGGGGTGCGGCCCAGATTCTGAATGCGACGGATACCGACTGGTGGATACACCGAACCGCACTAGCCCGGAACGGCGTTCGGGTGGAGTTCCTTTGCCGGCACCTGATGAGCGACAAGGCTTGAGTCATGGTGATCAGCAGTCACGAGCCCGTCGGCCAGGGGCTGGAGATGCTCAAGGCCGAGCGCTTGATGCGCGAGGTCAGCGATTCGTGCCTGCAATATTCGCGCGGCGCGGGCTACATGAGCGAAAGTGGCATCAGCCGCGCTTATCGCGACATGCACTTAGATGCGGATCGCCCGGTGGACGAGGGGATGAGCGAGGACACCGCGCGCCGGATCGCGGAGCGCCGGCATTCGGCGGAGGCGCGGGAAGGCATCAGTGCGTTCCTCGCCAAGCGCAAGCCCGACTGGGTTCGGCAGTAGGAAGCGCCCGTGTTCCGCAGAATCCTGATCGCCAATCGCGGCGAGATCGCCTGCCGGGTGATCGCCACCTGCAAGCGGCTCGGCGTGAGGACGGTGGCGGTCTATTCCGCCGCCGACGCCAATTCGCTCCATGTCGCGCTGGCGGACGCGGCGGTGGCCATCGGCCCGCCGCCGGCGGCCGAGTCGTATCTGCGCGGCGACGTCATCATCGCCGCCGCCAAGG
The DNA here is from genome assembly GCA_964542505.1 of uncultured Rhodospirillaceae bacterium. Lineage (GTDB taxonomy): Bacteria > Pseudomonadota > Alphaproteobacteria > Ferrovibrionales > Ferrovibrionaceae > CAZIVY01. Next base: position 104 of record CAZIVY010000657.1, on the reverse strand, counting down.
AAAGCGGCGCCGAGGCCATCCATCCGGGTTACGGATTCCTGTCCGAGAACGCGGATTTCGCCGCCGCTTGCGCCGCCGCCGGCATCGTCTTCATCGGCCCGCCC
>CAZIVY010000656.1:0-2760 GCA_964542505.1 uncultured Rhodospirillaceae bacterium | reverse complement strand
TCGTTTTCCTCAGGCAGCAGCGAGCAGGTGGCATAAATCAGCCGCCCGCCGGGACGCACCAGCGCCGCCCCTTGGCGCAATAAGTCGCGCTGGTTCTCGATATTGCGCGCCAGAATCTCCGCGCTCAAGCGCCAGCGCGCCTCGGGGTTCCGCCGCCAGGCGCCGGTGCCCGAGCACGGGGCATCCACCAGCACGCGGTCGGCGGTGGCGGCGTTGCGGTCAAGCCAGTCATTTTCGGCCACTTGCGTCTCGACAATGGTTGCGCCGGCGCGCCGCGCCCGGGGCGCCATGCGCGCCAGCCGCGCCGTGCCGCGGTCGAGGGCCAATATGCGGCCACGATTCCCCATGGCGGCGGCGAGCGCTAAGGTCTTGCCGCCGGCGCCCGCGCACAGATCGACGACCCGCATGCCAGGAAGCGCGTCCACCAGCAGTGCGGCCAGTTGCGCCGCTTCGTCCTGGGGTTCCAGCGCGCCGTCGCGAAAAAGTGGAAGACCCTCGATCCGCGGGCGCCCGGCCAGGCGGATGCCGTGCGGGGCGTGCGGAGTGGGCCGGGCGTCAATTCCGGCGGCGGCGAGGGCGGCCAGAGCGGCGGTTCGATCGGACTTGAGGGTGTTCACCCGCAGGTCAACGGGCGCGCGCTCGTTCTGCGCCTTGCACTCGGCAATGAACGCGGCGCCAAAGCGTGCCCGGAGCGGCGCGGCAAGCCACTCCGGCAGATTGGCCCGCGCCCAATCGGGCAGGTCCGCATCCGCCGTTTCCGCCAGGCGCGCCAGCGCCTCGCGCTCGTCCGGATCGAGAGGCGCCACCGCGTGACGGCTGCCGTCGCCGGCCAGCGCATCCGGGGCAATTCCGCTGGCGGCAAACACCAGAAAGCGCGGGCTCGGCTCGACGCCGATTCGCTTAAGCTTCCAGGTCAGTTCGGCCCGCCGGCGGAGCACGCCATAGACCACGTCGCCAATGGCCCGGCGGTCCTTGGCGCCAGCGTAGCGGCGGGCGCGAAACCAGGCGGCGACGATGCGGTCGGCGGCCGCCGATCCGGTGTCGACCGCGTGCAGCAACTCGATCGCGGATCGCAGGCGCGCGCCCGGCGTCATCGATCCCCAGTATCGAGTTTTGCGATTTGTTGAGTCACCCCCACCCTGCAAACCGCTTCGCGGTTTGCGCCTCCCCCATCGAGGGGGAGGGAGCAACCTGTTGGCTGCATGTAGAATTCCCTCCCCCCTTGCGGGGGAGGGCAAGGGTGGGGGGTGTCGCGCACTTCTGATTCGTCGAATCAGCGCTCGAGACGGTAGTTGGGCGCCTCGCGGGTGACTTCGACGTCGTGGACGTGGCTTTCGCGATGGCCGGCGGAGGTGATGCGGCGGAACCGGCAATTGCGCTGCATGGCGGGGATGGAAGCGTTGCCCGCATATCCCATGGCGGCGCGCAAACCGCCCACCATCTGGTGCAGCACCACGGCGGCCGGACCCTTGTAGGGAACGCGGCCTTCGACACCTTCGGGCACCAATTTCAATTCATTCACCTCGGCCTGGAAATAGCGGTCGGCGGAGCCGCGCCCCATGGCGCCGATGGAGCCCATGCCGCGATAGGCCTTGTAGGAGCGTCCTTGATAGAGAAAGACCTCGCCCGGCGCCTCGTCGGTGCCGGCGAGCAGGCTGCCGATCATGGCGCAGTCGGCGCCGGCGGCGATGGCCTTGGCCAGATCGCCCGAATATTTGATGCCGCCATCGGCGATCACCGGCACGTCGGCTTTTCGCGCCACCTCCACCGCCTCGACCACGGCGGAGAATTGCGGCACGCCCACCCCGGCGACGATGCGGGTGGTGCAGATGGACCCCGGCCCAATGCCGACCTTCACCGCGTCGGCGCCGGCGTCGATCAGGGCCTTGGCGCCCTCGGCGGTGGCGATGTTGCCTCCCACCAGTTGCACGCGGTTGGAGCGCGACTTGATGGCGCGGATGGTGTCCAGCACGCGCGAGGAATGGCCGTGCGCGGTATCGACGACGATGAGATCGGCGCCGGCGTCCAGCAGCGCCTCGGCGCGGGCGATGCTTTCCTCGCCCACCGAGGTGGCGGCGGCGACGCGCAGGCGTCCTTGATCGTCCTTGCAGGCGTTGGGATGGCTGCGCGCCTTCTCCATGTCCTTGACGGTGATCAAGCCGATGCAGTGGAAGCCGTCGTCCACCACCAGCAACTTCTCGATCCGGTGCTGGTGCAGGAGACGCTTCGCCTCGTCCATCGATACGCCGTCGCGCACCGTCACCAGTTTCTCGCGCGTCATCAGTTCGCTCACCGGCTGGCGCTTGTCGGTGGCGAAGCGCACGTCGCGGTTGGTGAGGATCCCCACCAGGCGGCCCTTGGGCCGGCCCTCGGTCACCGGGATGCCCGATATGCCGTGGCGTTCCATCAGCGCCAGGGCTTCCGACAGCGGCCGGTCCGGGCCGATGGTCACCGGATTGATCACCATGCCCGATTCGAACTTCTTCACCGTGCGAACATGGTTCGCCTGCTGCTCCGCCGACATGTTCTTGTGGATGACACCGATGCCGCCGGCCTGGGCCATGGCGATCGCCATGGCGGATTCGGTGACCGTGTCCATGGCCGCCGAAAGGAGCGGAATGCCGAGCTCGATTTCGCGCGTCAGGCGCGTGCGGGTGTCGGTTTCGGCGGGCAGGACTTGCGACGCGGCCGGTTCGATCAGCACGTCGTCGAAGGTGAGCGCCTCGCGGATGTCCATGTCGATTCCCTAGGTGGTTCGGT
>CAZIVY010000655.1:0-4077 GCA_964542505.1 uncultured Rhodospirillaceae bacterium | reverse complement strand
GGATATCATGACCAGGCAGGTCGTCACGGCGGGGCCGGACGAGAGCGTCGTCGCCATCGCCGCGAAGATGAGCGACAACCGCATTAGCGCTGTTCCCATCGTCGATGCCGATGGCGGCGTGATCGGGATCGTCAGCGAGGGTGACCTGATGCGGCGCAACGAAACCGGCACCGAGCGCATCGGCCGTCTTCTGATCACGCTGCTTCTGGAGCACTGGGGCCTGATGAAGGCGCCGCTCCTCTACCTCAGCCTCTTCTTCAAGCAGCATCGCGACGAGTACTACCGCCGCCTGAATGCTGTCCGTAAGGAGGGGGACTGGGAAGGATGGACGGACTACTTCCTCGATGGCGTGGCGACGATCGCCGACGAGGCCGTCGCGTCGGCGCGGGAACTTTTCGCTATCGTGAGCGCGGATCGCGCCCGCGTGCTTGCGCAAGCGACGACATCGATCTCGGCCGCCCGGCTGTTCGAGCGCCTGCCGGGCCATCCCATCGTGACGGTGGCGTCGGCGATCAAGCTCATCGCCACGAGCAAGCCCACCGCGACACGCGCCGTCGAAGCGCTGGTGGAAGCGGGCATCCTGGTCGAAACGACAGGCAAGAAGCGCGATCGCAGCTTCGCCTATCAGGCCTATATCGATCGGTTACGGATCGGGACGGAACTCGAGCGCCGATGATGGGAGCGGCGCTCATCAGAGTTCGCACGATTGCGCGCCCGCTTGCTCCCCCCGCGCTCCCCGGGCGGGCGCGGCGATTGTCATGATTGTCGAAGCGGTTCGATAAGTCCTTGAGACAGCGCCGAGAAATGGTGCCGACGCGCGGAATTGAACCGCGGACCTACTGATTACGAATGGGAATTCCCGCCTTACTCGGCCTTTCGCACAAGCGCGCATGACTTCGCTAACGCATTGATATTGCACTATTTTATGGACTTCGTGGCTGCGCCAGGCCACACTCCGACCCGCAACATTTCCTTCCCTCTTGCTCCCCCCGTGCTCCCCGGGGAGCGATATGCGGAGTCAAGCGATGGCAGGTTTAAGGGCGAAACTCACGAAACGGATCGTCGACGACCTGGTCGCCGAACGCGAACTCTGGGTCTGGGACGACGAACTTCCGGGCCTGGCGCTTCGGGTCAAGCCGAGCGGGGTCAAGTCCTACATCGTGCAGTACCGCAACGCGCAGCGGCGGCCGCGCAAGATCACCCTTGGACGCCACGGCGTGCTGACGCCCGAGGAAGCGCGCCGCATGGCGCGCCAGACGCTGGCGGCGATCGCGCGGGGCGAGGATCCGGCGGAGGATCGTCGTCTCAAGCGGCAGGCGATCACTGTCGCCGATCTGTGCGAGCGCTACCTGGCCGAGCACGTGGCGGTCCGCAACAAGCCCGCGCAAGGCTATCAGATTCGCCGCATGGTCGAGGCCAGGATCAAGCCGGCGCTGGGCGCCAGAACCATCGCCTCGGTCACGCGCAGCGACATCGCCGCCCTGCATGCGCGCATGCGTGCGGTGCCCTACGAAGCCAACCGGGTGCTCGCCGCGCTCAGCAAAATGTTCAATCTGGCGGAACTCTGGGGCCTGCGGCCGGACGGCTCGAACCCTTGTCGGCACGTCCCGCGCAACAAGGAGAACAAGTGCGAGCGCTTCTTGAGTCCGGCCGAACTCAAGCGTGTCGGCGAGGTGCTGCGGGAGGTCGAGGACGAGGGCATCGAACTGGCGTCCGCCATAGCAGCGGTGCGCCTCCTGATTCTGACCGGCTGCCGGCTCAACGAGATCATGCGGCTCAAGTGGGAATACGTGGACCTGGCCGGCAAGGCACTTCGCCTGCCCGATTCGAAAACCGGCGCCAAGGTCGTCCATCTCGGTCAGCCGGCCGTCGAGATCCTGGAGGGCATCGAGCGTGTCGAGGACAATCCCTGGGTTATCGCTGGCACCAAACCCGGCGCGCCGCTGATCGACCTCCAGCCCTTCTGGCAGCGCATCCGCGCTCGGGCGGGCCTGCAGGACACCCGAATCCACGACCTGCGTCACACCTTCGCCTCGACCGCCGTCGCCGCCGGCCAGGGGTTGCCCATGATCGGCAAGCTCCTCGGCCATACCCAGGTCCAGACCACGGCGCGCTACGCCCACCTCGCCGCCGACCCGGTGAAGTTAGCCGTCAACCAGATCTCGGGAGAGATCGCGAGCTTGTTGAAGGGCGAGGCAGCGTAACTGGAGGGAGAGGAACCGGGGGGGCGAACCATCTCCACGCCGGGAAAACCGGTAACTGGCGGCAGATGAAAGTTCTGAACGTTGAGGACCAGGGCAGTCACGACGACCTCGACACATGTGCGGGCGCCGGCATGCGCGCCGTGCTCACAGGAGGTGCCGGGAACGACAGCGTGTCAGGGCGTCCTCCTCGGCTAGCGCATAGCCAGACAGGTCGAACACTTCCTTCGGCATATCGAATGCCTCAACCAGCCACTCGGGTGCGACAATACGAAGCGTCACGTCTTGATGTGTTCTGAAGAATTGTGCCAGGTCGACCTCCAAGGGGCGGTTCGTAAAGGCGACGAGCGTCATAAGGCCTCCGGGCAATGGCCGTGCAATCAGTAGCGGCAGCTGGACCGTTCGCCTAGCGTTCGGAGCATCCAGGTCAAAGGTCGCGATCGTCCCTTCGGCGCGCTCCACTGGCTTATACGATGACAGGGAAACCCAAAGGGTCAGTTGCCCACAGTCCGGCCGCCTCACGAAGAAACCGAATTGATGGCCCCGGACAATTTGTCCCCGGGTGATCGCTCGAATGAGTCCTCCATCCGCTGTTTCGCTGATGGACCATCCCCGCTCGTCATCGTCGCCCCGAGCAAACACGGGCACATTCGGCAATGAGCACAGCAAAAACGGCAACGTGAGACGCATCAGTAAAGCTCCCACACGCATCGCTTTCCCTCCTTCGCCTTGCGGTAGCGGTTATCGGACGTTGTAGGAGCAGTGCGCGGCGAAAATACGGTCGTATTGCGGCGAAAGGTTGGCCGGAGGGAGAGGAACCGGGGTCGAACCTTCTCTACCTGGACGACGGGGCGATGGCGAAGGTTTGCCATGATTATTGCTGGGCGAGACGAACCGGGATCGAACTCGAGTCGCTCAAGACATCCGGGTCGGACGCGTCGTTCGCCTCCCGGCTTTCCGACGGATCGTTTTTCCGAGCGCGGCTCTCGCATCCGAAGGTAAGCGCCGGGCGCCCCTGTCGACGGCCTCTCGCCATGATCGCCCGCGGCCGCGGGCTTCGACAAGCGCATCTTCCAGTTCGTCGGGACGATCTTCCGCAAGCACGCGAATGAGCGCGGCGGACTGCTCGATGTCCTTCCTTGCCTTTGCCGCCGCCGAAGAAGCCCGCCGGGTTGCCACGATGAGCTTGTGAATCGCGTAACGCGTCGGCTGAGGAACATTGACGAGAACACCCGACCGGTAGAGCGCCGCGGCCTGTGTCGGCTGATGGATCAGATAGTCGAGAAACCGAAGCGGCAGGGCGTAGGCCCCCAGCGCGGGTAATTCCAGCGGCTCATCGCGATCCGGCCCTTCATTGGGGGTGAGTAGCTCCACGAGGACTCCGCTCTCGCGATCGCGCCACGCCGTGGGCTGTTCATGAAGACCTGGACGCGCGATGAAAGGGCCGATTTGTTTGAGCGCATCCGCCAACGCGGGATCGAGGCGATCGTCCAGGGCAACCGCGACCGAATGAAACGCCGCGACATCGATGTCCTCGGTCACGGCTTGTGCTTCGGGGATATCGACGCCCAGGATTCCTGGATAGCAGCGAAACGCATGCGTCCCGACGATGACGCCACGAAGGCGGAATATTCCCGCCTTCGCAAGCGCGAACAACACCTTGCCGGTCTGGGCGTCCACCCTCGGCAGGCCGCCCTCGCGGCACATCCGGGCGAGCCGGCCACGTTGCTTCTCGCGCTGCCGTAGATCCTCGTTGACCTTTTGCGCTCGTTCGACGCGCTCCCGGATCTCCCGTGTGTCCGGCCCCAGATAGCGCTCGACGGCGCGGTCGGCGAACCGTTGGACCGAATACCAGTATTGGCGCCCGCCCCGCTCG
>CAZIVY010000654.1:0-1983 GCA_964542505.1 uncultured Rhodospirillaceae bacterium | reverse complement strand
ATGAGCACCGACGGCGATCCCACGTCCAGCAGGCGCTTCAGCAGCACCGGGTCGTTCCACGGCGCCCGCGTCACCGGCGTCGCGGTGCCGGCGGTCATCGCCTGCAATTGCGCCAGCACGTCGCGCGGCTCGTTCGGCGCGTGCTCCGTATCGATCACGATCCAGTCGAAGCCCGCATGCGCCAGGATTTCGGCGGCGATGGAACTGCCGAGGCCGCTCCACAGCCCGATCTGCCGCTCGCCCTTGGCGAGGGCGCGCTTGAAACGGTTGGCGGCGAGCGGCATGGAATTTCCTTTCGGTTCGACGGCGCGGTCTCCGCGGAGAATAGCCGATTGCCGGCGAATTTGCCCGCGGCGGCAGCCGCTAATCGCTCACGCCCCCGGCGCGCCGGCATTCGGGAAGAACAACTGCCGGCCCTCGATCTTGTAGTCCGCGATCGCCTTCTGCCCCTCGGGCGAAACGATCCAGTCGATGAAGGCCTGGCCCAGTTCCTTCTTCACGTGCGCATGCTTTCTCGGATTGACCAGCATGATTCCGTATTGGTTGAACAGCCGCCGGTCGCCCTCCACGGCGATCTCGAGATCCCCGCGATTCTTGAACGAGAGCCAGGTGCCGCGGTCGGCGAGCACATAGGCGCCCATCGCGGAGGCGGTGTTGAGCGCCGCGCCCATCCCTTGCCCGATCTCGCGATACCAGGAGCCCCTGTCCTTCGCGATGTCGACGCCGGCGCTCTTCCACAAGGCAAGCTCGGCGCTGTGCGTGCCGGACTTGTCGCCCCGCGACACGAAGGGCGCGCCCTTGTCCTTGACGGCGGTCAGCGCGGCCACGATGTCCTTGTGCCCCTTGACGCCGGCCGGATCGCTCGCGGGTCCGATCAGGACGAAGTCGTTGTACATTACCGGATGGCGCTTCGCGCCGAAGCCGTCGGCGACGAATTGGTCCTCCTGGCTCCGGGCGTGGACGAAGACCGCGTCGGCGTCGCCGCGCCGGCCGGTATCGAGGGCCTGGCCGGTGCCCTGGGACACGATCTTCACCTCGATCCCGGTCTTCCGCTTGAAGAGCGGCAGGATGTGCCCGAAGAGGCCCGAATCCTGCGTCGATGTGGTCGATGCGACGACGATCGATTTTTCCTCTGCGATCGCCGCTCCCCCGAACGTCGCCGCCAGGGCGGCGGCGAGCAGAAGGCGTCGGCTACGCATGGGATTTGTGCCGTTGTTCGGGTGTTGTCTTTCTAACGTCTGACAGCCCCTCCATCCATCCGTCATCGCCGCCCCGGATCACGGTCCGGGGGTGACCCGGCGATCCACGGATCGCGGATGCCCCGATCACCCCCGGGTTAAACCCGGGGGCCGGGCATGACGATGGGAGGCAACGAAATGTCAGTGTCAGGCTCCTAGGAGCCTGTCCGAATAATGGGCGCGGCCGCGTTGCGAGCGCGGTCGGCCGAGATGCAAGGGGCAGGGCGAAGCCGATAGCAAGTGCCTATCGGCAAGCCATGCACCGCCGCGGATCGGCCGACCCCGCCGCAACCCGAAGGGACGCGCCACTTTTCGCCACCGGACGTCGGCGCGGGGCCTTGCCGATGGACAGGCATCGACCGCGGCCCCGCTACTAGCCGGGCGGCGAAAATTGGCAGCGTCGCGAACCGCTCCATTGCTCGGACAGGCTCCTAGTGTTGTGGTTCCAACGCTTGATCTCCGATCATCGCATTGGAACCACAACACAACGCATTGGTTTCGCTGGTGTTACGACTCTGACGGTTGGGGGACGAAGCGTCAGAGTCGTAACACTAGATGACGAGATCGCCGCGCAGGAAGGCGGCGGCTTCGGGGGTTGCCGGGTTGGCGAAGAATTCCTCGGCCGCGGCGGCCTCCGCCACCCGTCCGCGAACCAGAAACACGATGTCCCCGGCCAGCCGGTGGGCCTGCCCGAGGTCGTGGCTCGCCATCACGATCTTCATTCCCGATGCGGCGGTGGAGCGCA
>CAZIVY010000653.1:0-1510 GCA_964542505.1 uncultured Rhodospirillaceae bacterium | reverse complement strand
CGCCAGCGCCGCCAGCGCCGTGCCCCATTTCAGTTTTGCCGTGATCGCGCCGATCCGTGTCATTTTCCCGCCTCCTGTTCCCGCCGGTATGTCCGGCTTGGTGTGCCAAACTCGCCCGCTCGCCGCGCCGCGATCTTGATCGCGATTAATATTTCAGTGCAAAATCGTGCTCCGCGCCGTTCCGCTCCACGCCGACAACGATTCCGGAACGCACATTTTCCCTGCACCGCGCAATTATTTGCAAATAGGTAATTATGTATTCTGCCCGAATGCATAGCATTGATCTAAATCAATGGAGGGTACGCAATAAGAGATGCTGTCCAAACGGTCATGGCCCTAGCCGAAATGCTTATGCCTATAGTCACAAAGATATGTCGATAAGAGTGAGGATAGGGCCGATGGCCATCGCCGCGCGCTCAGCTAAACCCCGGCAATGCCGCGACTTTTTCCCCTGCCCAAACATCCTCTCATTGTTTCCTCGCGGTGGCGGGCCTGTCAGCCTGTTCGCGAATGATTGGGTAATAGTACGCATAGAGCAGCGAAACAAAAACCCGGAAAAAGCGCGTGTAGCACAAGTGAGTGCGACCCGTGGTCAAACGCATTGGCCATACACGCGAATGTTCCATCAATGAAAAGGAGGATGCGGTCCGGCGCCGGAGATCCCGCGCCGCCCGGCCGGCGACGCCGCGCTCGCCATTGGATCGCCAGGCGGCGAACGAAATAACGAAATGCGTGCGGGAAAATCGGCGTCGAACGAGCGGCCGATCAGAAGCCGACGCGCGGCGGCGCCATGAGCTTGTAGCGGGGCCGCCTCACTGCCGCACGGCGAACATGGAGCCTGTAGCTTTGGGCGCGGATCTATCGCTGCGTCGGCCCAGGCTCGGTTTGCTAGGGCTTGCCGGCCTTGCCCAGCTTGGTAAGACGCAGATCGGCGTCCTGCACCAGCCCGATTCCAGGCGCGTAGAACTTGTACTCCGCGTCCCAGAACCTGAGCGACGACCAGAAATCGAGCGCCGCGAGCTCCTTCGTCTTCATGCACTTGGCGAACGTCCCCGCGGGTGTCTTGCAGGTTTCGTCGAGGCCGAGGATCTCGGCGCGATCCATGGCCACGCCGGGGGCGATTTCCTGAAAGTACTTCATGCCGATTCGTGGCGCGCTGGGCATCATCAGCCCGGCCTTGGCGCCGTCCTTGCCGGCCAACCAGGAGCCGGCGTGGCCGGTCACCTTGCCATTTTTGTAGAAATCGACGTCTTCGCCGAAATAGTAGACGTCCTTGGTCCGCTCGCAGATGGCGAAGTAGTTCCGCGCCACCTCGATCAGTTGGCCGTCGTCCCATTCGCGCTCCTCGACCACGCGCGTGACAATTCCCTCGATCGTCCTGGTTTCGTCGAGGACCGTGATCTGGAGTTTCACGCCGCCGCCCTCGAGCACGACCTGGTGGCCGGGCTCGAGGATGTAGTAGTCGTTGCGGCCCGTGGGACCCGGCGAGCATTGCGCGATGGCGAAGTCG
>CAZIVY010000652.1:0-5579 GCA_964542505.1 uncultured Rhodospirillaceae bacterium | reverse complement strand
CGCTCGCTGGTCATGTCCTAGTACCCGCTTTCGTGATTGGGCGACTCGGGCCTCACCCTTCGACACGGCCTTCGGCCGGCTCAGGATGAGGCCCTCATGCTGTCGAGACGCCGAAGGCGGCGAGGGTCGAAGCGTGAGGGCTGGAAATCCTTGCCACGCGGCGGCGAAAGTCGGTACTAGCGACCGCCGAGCCGCCGCTTCAGGTCGGCGACAACGAAATCGACCAGATCTTCGGGCGCCGCCGCGAGGTGGGCTAGGCACGGCACCGGGGCGGCAAACAGCCGCTCCACCACCGCGGCATCGCTGCCCTTGGGCAGTTGCGGCAGTTCGGCAAGGCTCAATCCCAGCGAGCCCATGCAGCCGACGCGGCCATCCGCGGCCTGACGCAGTTTCGCCAGGCCGCAGGGGCTAGCGCAATGCGCGCCGGCAAAGGGGATGGTCCAGCGCTTCAGGTTGGTGAAGCGGCCTTGCAGCACGTCCCCCGGGGCCGAGGAATAGACCGCCACGCCCGGAGTGGCGAACAGTTTGCTCATGTGCGCCGGACCTGAATCCGCGAACACGCCATAGTCGTAGGCGGCAACGCTGGCCAGCAAATCGCCAATGGTGGAGAATCCGTCGACGACCTCGGTTGCGGGCGGAAGCCTTCCTGCCATGGCGGCGGCGTAAAGCCGGCCCTGACGCTGGTCGCGGTTGAGCGACAGCACGATCTGGCCGAACGGCGCCAAGGCGGCGGCAAGCCCGATAGTGGCCGCCGGCGGCAAGGTCCGCAGCGGCGAGGACGCGAGCGGCAGGATGCCGATGCGAAGCCGGCCGCGCGGTATGATCGGGCGCGCGGCGGCGGGGAAGCGTGAAGCCGGCGGCAGGCGAAATGCCGTCAGCAGATCGGCCTCCATGTCCACCGGCCAGATGTCGATGTCGCTTTGGCCCTCGAGGTGCCCGAGGTCGATGACCACGTCCCAGTTCTTCAGCTCTTGCTCGCCGATCCACAACGGGTAGGCGTGCACCAGGTCGGTGGCGAAATAGATGTCGCTTGCCGACCGCGCGCCGAACGCGCCGACGGCCTGGGGCCGGGCGTGCTCGGCGAAGGCGTGGAGGAAAAGAAGCGTCGACACGTTTTCGCCCAACGCCTGGTTCGGCAGAATGAACAGCACCCGCTTGGCCGCGTAGTCGGCCGCCGCCCAGGCGCCGCGCGCGAGGCAGGCCAGATTCGCCTTCGGCGCGAGGATGCGAAAACACTTGCTGTCGCGCCGCAAAACTTGGTCGAGGAAATGTTGCGACGAGGTGAAATAGCGCTCGCCCGGGGCGCCCGTTTGTTCCGCCTGCTTGCCGGTATTGTTCTGACGGAACGTGAACGGGACGCGGGCGTCGAACAGCAGCATCGCCGTGCGCGAGGGAACCATTGTGCCGGCCGGCGTCATCTGTACGGCCCCAGACTGAAGCGCATGCACCAGTGTACTGGCTCTGACATTTCGTTCCCTCCCTTCGTCATGCCCGGACTTGATCCGGGCATCCATGATCCGTGGATCGCCGGGTCAAGCCCGGCGATGACGGAAGGAGGGGGTATCGAATGTTAGAATCACAACACTAGATTAGAATAGAACGGCTTTTCCGTCCCACCCATCGCCGTCCGCCGCCGCCATGACCAATCCATCTCCGCCGACGCAAGAAGCCGCCGATGTCGCCGCCAATCTGGCGGCGGTGCGGCGGCGCATCGACCAAGCCGCCGCCGCCGCCGGCCGCGCGCCCGGATCGGTCGCGCTGGTGGCGGTCGCCAAGACGCAACCCGCCGCCGCGGTGCGCCACGCAGTGGCCGCCGGGCAGCTTGTTTTCGGCGAAAATCGCGTGCAGGAAGCGGCGGAAAAATACCCCGAATTGCGCGCCGCCTTTCCGCCTCTCCAACTGCATCTGATCGGCCCGCTGCAAACCAACAAGGCGCGTCAGGCGGTGGCGCTGTTCGATGTCATCGAAACCCTCGATCGCCCGCGCCTGGCCGCCGCGCTGGCCGAGGAAATGGCGCGCGCCGGCCGCCGCCCGCTTTGTTTCGTGCAGGTCAATACCGGGGAGGAGGGGCAAAAATCCGGCGTCGCGCCCGGCGAGGCCGACGCCTTCATCCGCCAGTGCCGCGACGGCTTCGCGCTCCCGGTCGCGGGCCTGATGTGCATTCCGCCGCAGGATGAAGAGCCGGCGCCGCACTTCGCGCTCCTGGCCAAGATCGCGGCGCGCAACGGTCTCAAGTCCTTGAGCATGGGCATGAGCGCCGACTTCGAAATCGCCATCGAATTCGGCGCCACCCATGTGCGGCTGGGCACGGCCGTCTTCGGCGAGCGCATTAGAGCATGATATGGATGCGGCTGGCCGCGTCCACGCCCTTCAGCACCGCCAACAGATCGGGAAGGCGCAAGGCGACGCAGCCTTCCGTCGGCGCGTAATCCGGCCGCGCGAGGTGGAGGAAAATGGCGCTGCCGCGCCCCAGCCGCGGCGGGTCGTCGTTGTGGCCGATGACGACGATCAGGTCGTAGACTTCATCCTCGCGCCACAACAGCTCATGGCGGCCGCCAAAGGGGATACGCACCTGCCGGTTGTACGCGGGTTGGGCCGGATCGTCGCACCAGCCGTCCTCGGGCGCGATCGCCGCCGAGGCCAGGACGCATCGCGGCGGCGCCAGGCGGTCGGGGCGGTAGAGCACGCGGCGAAGTGCGAACGACCCGGCGGGAGTGGCGCCGTCGCCTTCGCGCTTGTCGCGCGCGATGCCGCTTCGCCCCAGCGCGCAACGAAAGCTTTCGCCACCGAAGCGAAGCGCGCCGACGGCGCCGACATGAATGTCCATCGCGCCCTGCCGCGCCTAAAGTCGTGACTCGGACAAACGACGCCCACAACCTGTCATGCGCGCCCCCGGATCGTAGTCCGGGGGTGACCCGCGCATCCAGAAACCGTGCCGTGGCATTGGATGGCCGGGTCTTCGCCCGGCCATGACAGCGAGGGTAATGCATCGATCAGGAATCATGTGTTGGCGTCAATCCACTAAAGGTAGTGCCCCGAATGGCGTTTTTTAGCCGCCAAATAGGCCTGATTGTGGTTGTTGGGGGGAAAGGCATGATTGATGCGCTCCACCACCTCGATGCCGCAGCGGACAAGACCCGTCACCTTGTCGGGGTTGTTGGTGATCAAGCGCAACGCCTCGAAGCCGAGCTGGCGCAGCATGTCGGCGGCGGGTTCGAACAGCCGCTCGTCGGCGGCGAAGCCGAGCCGCAGATTGGCCTCGAAGGTATCGACGCCCGTGTCCTGCAATTCATAGGCGCGGAGTTTGTTGACCAGACCGATGCCGCGCCCCTCCTGCGCCATATAGAGCAGCACGCCACCGCCGGCGGCGGCGATCATGCCGAGGGCGCCGCGCAATTGCTGTCCGCAGTCGCAGCGCAAGCTGCCAAGAACGTCACCGGTGAAACACTGCGAATGCAGGCGCGCCAGAACCGGCATCCGGCGCGGCGGGTCGCCGATGATCATCGCGGCATGTTCGACGCCGCCATCGGCGGGGCGAAAAGCGTGAATACGGGCGTTCTCGGCGCCGGCGATAGGCAGGCGCGCGCGCGCCACCTGGCGAAGACCTTGGCTCGCCGGTTGCCGCGCCGCATGCGCGTCCTGGGCCGCAATCGCGATGAGATCGTGCTGGCGCGCGACGGCGTAAGCGTCGTCCACCGCCACCACCACGGCGGCGGGCAGCAGCCCGGCCCATTTGCACAAGCTCACCGCCGCCCGCGCCGATTCGGGCGGCGGGGCCTTGATGCGCGTGTACGGGCCCTGCAAGGGGCGTTCGAGATCGGCGCGCGGGTCGGGGATGTCGCGCGCCGCCGCCGCCGCCATGTCCGCGGCCAAGGGAACGAGTACCGTGTCGTGCCCGGTGGGGCCGATGTGCAGCACGCTGGCGCGGTGCTCGCTCAGCGCCAGCGCCGGCGCCGCCCTGCCCAGGCGGCGAAAATCGGCCAGGACCTGGTCGGTGAGGTACTCGGCCGCCAGGGCGACGGCGGAATCGCCCTTGGCCACAATGGCGATGGGGCGCCCACGGCGCAGTTCGTGCGCGGCGCGGTCCACCGCCACCAGCGCGCGCGCGGGGTCCGGGGCGGGTGACGCGGGCTCGTCGCTCATGCGTTCTCGTTTACGCTGCCGGCTGGTGACCCGCAAGGGTCGGGCCGCTTGCCCGCCCGCCGCCGCCAGCGCAGTATGAAACGATGAACGACGCGGACAAGAATACCGGTCGGCTGGAAGCCGGCATCCACACCGATTTTTCGGGATCGATGTCCTATGCCGACTATCTGCAACTCGACAAGGTGCTGGGGGCGCAGCAGCCGCGCTCGGGCGCCCACGACGAGCTGCTGTTCATCGTCATCCACCAGGCGACGGAGCTGTGGCTCAAGCTCATGCACCACGAAGTGGTGGCGGCGCAAAAGATGATCCGCGGCGGCGAACTGCAACCGGCGTTCAAAATGCTGGCGCGGGTATCGCGCATCCAGGCGCAGATCATCCAGTCCTGGGACGTGCTCTCGACGCTGACGCCGGCGGACTATCTGGCGTTCCGCGACGCGCTCGGCAAGTCCTCGGGGTTTCAATCCTACGGCTATCGGTTGCTGGAGTTCGCGCTCGGCAACCGCCATCCCGACTTGCTGGCGCCGCACCGCCACGATCTCGCCTTGGTGCGGCGTCTGGAAGCGGCGCTGAACGATCCCAGCCTTTATGACGACGCGGTGCGGTTGCTGGCGCATCGCGGTTTCGCCATCGACGCCGAGGTGTTGGGACGCGACGTCAGGCTGCCCTGGCAGGCCAATGCGTCGGTCAAGGCGGCATGGCGCGAGGTCTATCGCGACACCGGCACGCATTGGGAAATCTATCAACTGGCGGAGAAACTGGTGGACGTCGAGGACTGGTTCCAGCAATGGCGCTTTCGCCACATGAAGACGGTGGAACGCATCATCGGCATGAAAGCGGGCACCGGCGGATCGTCGGGCGTGCGCTACCTGAAGCGGGCGTTGGACCACAGCTTCTTCCCGGAGTTGTGGGAACTCCGCACCGAGCTTTAGGCAGGTTCCGCGCCGCCATGGGAATCTGGCTCGACTACGATCGCGCGGGTCTCGACGCGCAATATAATCTGCGCGCCGCCGTCCCCGCGTTTCAGGCCGATTTCGACCGCTGGCGGCGCTTAAGCGCCAGCGCGCGGAATTCTCCACGCGCGCGGCTCGACATCGCCTATGGCGAGGACCCGCTGGAGCAGCTCGATCTTTTTCTCAGCAATGCGCCGCGCGCCCCCATTCATGCGTTCATCCACGGCGGCTACTGGCAGGCAATGGACAAGAGCGACTTCGATTTCATCGCCGAGGGATTTGCCCCCGTTGGCGCGCACACGGCGATACTGAATTATCCGCTGGCCCCGGCGGCAAACATGGACCGGATCGTCGCGTCGGTACGCGCCGGCCTGGCCTGGCTTTGGCGCCATGCCGGCGATTTCGACGGCGACGCCGGCCGGATTTTCGTTTCCGGCCATTCCGCCGGCGGTCATTTGACGGCCATGGCCATGCTCACCGATTGGC
>CAZIVY010000651.1:0-6363 GCA_964542505.1 uncultured Rhodospirillaceae bacterium | reverse complement strand
CCGGCAGCGACAGCGCCGCCAGATGACGGCGCAGGCGCAAGGCGTCGGCCGGGTCGCAAAGCCCCAGTTTCGCCGACAGCTCGAACGCCAGCACCATGCCGATGGCCACCGCCTCCCCGTGCAGCAGGCGCGCGCCATAGCCGGTAGCGGCCTCGAGCGCGTGGCCGAACGTGTGGCCGAGGTTGAGCAACGCGCGCTGGCCTTCCTCGCGCTCGTCGGCGGCGACAATGCGCGCCTTGTGCCGGCAGCTTGTAGCCACCGCGTGGATCCGCGCCGCGCGGTTTCCCGCCATGACGCTGGCGCCGTTCGCCTCCAGCCAATCGAAAAAGGCCTGATCGCCGATGAGCGCGTATTTGAGCACTTCGGCGTAGCCGGCGCGCATTTCCCGCGCCGGCAGCGAATCGAGCAGCGCCACGTCCGCCAGCACCAGGCGCGGTTGGTGGAACGCGCCCACCAGATTCTTGCCCTGTTTGGTGTTGATCCCGGTCTTGCCGCCCACCGAGCTGTCCACTTGCGCCAGCAGCGTCGTCGGCGCCTGGATGAATCCGACGCCCCGCCGCAGGAGGGCGGCGGCGAATCCCGCCAGATCGCCGATCACGCCGCCGCCGAAGGCGACGATAAGATCGCGCCGCTCGACCTTGTGCTCGATCAGGCGGTCGATCAGCGCCTCCAGCCCGGCGAAGCTCTTGTTCTGCTCGCCGGGCGGCAACACGATGGCCGCGGCGGCAATGCCGGCGGCGGCGAGCGATCGCTCCAGCGCCTGGAGCGGGCCGCCCTCCAGATTGGAGTCGGTGACGATGACCGTGCGCGGCCGGTGCAAAAATGGCCGGATGCGCGCCCCCGCTTCGGCCAGCAGACCCTCGCCGATGACAATGTCGTAGGCGCGCGCGCCAAGCGCGACGGCAACGGTCTCCGTGCTCATGGCGTGGCCGCTGCCGGCGCGGTGCTAGGGGCCGCCGGCGCCGGGTTCAGCGTCGCCAGGCGCCCGAGGATGAGATCGACCACCGCTTCGTGCGGGCCGTCGCTGCTGTCCACCACGATGTCGGCCTCGGCGTAGACCGGGTGCCGCTCGTCCATGAGCTTGGCCAGGATGGCGCGCGGATCCCCCTGGTCCAAGAGCGGCCGCCCGCCGCGCCGTCCGCAGCGGTGCGCCAGGACGTCGAGTTCGGCGCGCAGCCACACGGAAACGCCGTGCCGCCGTGCCGCCGCCCGGGTGAGCGGGTCCATGAAAGCGCCGCCCCCGGTGGCCATGACCTGCGCCGGCATTTCCAGCAGCCGGGCGATGACCCGGCGCTCGCCGTCGCGGAAGACAGTCTCGCCGTGGCGGGCGAAAATCTCCGCGACGGTGCATCCCGCCGCCGCCTCGACTTCGGTGTCGGTATCGACAAACGGGATGCCGAGGCGCGTCGCCAGGCGCCGGCCGATGCTGGTCTTGCCCGCTCCCATCAGGCCCACCAGCACGATGCAGCGCCCGGCAAGGTGCGACCTTGCCGCATTTAGCGTTTCGTCACTCACGGTCATCACTCTCTCGGGCGGTCACTGAAACCGGTCCTAGTGGTTGAATGATTGAGGATATCCGAATTCCGCCACAATTGGAGTCTAGGACCTCCGCCGGTGATCGCGCCAGCCGGCGGGATTTGTCAGAGCGGCTCGAATTCGCTATGCGGTTGGCGCACCATCCAGGCCAGCCCAGTTCTCGGGGGCGAGACAGCATGAACAAGTTATATCTTACCTTGACCGTCGTCGTTGCCGCCGTCGTCGGCGTGGGGGCGGTATTTCTCGCCGCCTGGGACATTCCGGCGCCCACCACCCGCGTCGAAAAGGTCATTCCCCATGAGCGCCTGGGGCAATAGCCGGCGCTTGTATACGTGATCGCTCGGATGCCAAAGCTGGGCGCAAGGATGCTGGCGCGGCCTGTGGCCGGGGCGGCGCTTATTCTTGGGCTGATGGTGGCCGTTGCGGCGGCGCAGCCCGTCCGCTTGTTGCCGGAACCCCCCAAGCCTCCTCTCCCAGCCCCGCCGGCGGCGGACCGGCAGGTCCCGTCGGCGCCGGCCCCAACCGCCGCCCCCGCGCCGCTTGCGGCGCCAGCAACTCCCGCGCCGCTTGCGGCGCCAGCAACTCCCGCGCCGCTTGCGGCGCCGGCGCCGACCCCGCCACCCCCTGCGGCGCCATCAATAGCCCCGCCACCGCCGCCATCGGCTGCCGAAGCGCCGCCCGCGCCGCCATCGGTCCCGGCGCCAACCGCCCAGCCGGCAACGGAAGGCACGGCGGGCGGCGTCGAGATCAGCGCCTTGCGGCCGCCCGACCCGTCTTCGGTCGGCGTCCTGCTGGGCGAGGATGGCGGGCTTGGTCTCGACATGTGGAAGGGCTCGCGCCGGGCGACAGTGGAGCGCCTATTGCGCTTGTTGCCGGCGGTCAACCGTTCGGCCGCCATGCAATCGCTGATGCAGCGTTTGTTGCTGACCTCCGCCCTGGTGCCCGAGGGGCCCGGCGGCACGCCGAGCCTGGTGCACTTGCGCCTTGAACGGCTGGCGGCGGCGGGGGCCAGCGACGCGGTGATGCGCCTGGCGCGCGTGACCCCGGCGGCGCTGCAGGACGAGGCCATGGCGCGCCAGGTCGCCGATGCGCACTGGCTGTCGGGCGAGGACGGCGAGGCTTGCGCCCGCGGTATGCGCTGGCTGCGCGTTAGCGGCGATCTCAACTGGCTGATGGCCTCGATCCTTTGCCATGTGCGCGCCGGCGAGCGTTCCCAGAGCGCGCTGGCGCTTTCCCTTTGGCGCGAGCAGGTGGCCGACAACCCTAACTTCCTGGCGCTTGCCGAGGCGTTGCACGGCAATGACGTCGCCCTGGACGCCCTGCCGCTGCCGGGACCGCTGGAACTGGCATTCTGGCGTCATCTGAAGAAGAGCCCCACGCCGGCGGCGGTGCAAGGCGCCGGCGACAAGTCGCCCGGCGTGTTGGCGGCGCTGGCGCTCGACCCGGACACGGCTCTCGATGTGCGGTTGATGGCGGCTGAGCGGGCGGAGGCCCTGGGCGCCCTTTCCACCGCTCAGTTGGCGCGTCTTTATGCCGGCGTCGCCTTCACCGACGGCGATCGCGCCAATCCTGCCGCCATTGAGCCGACGCCGCGCGCGGGCGCGTTTTATTACCAGGCCGCCGCCGCCCAAGGTTCGCCCCAAAGCTCGCCCATCGCGCGGGCGGAGATGTTGCGCGGCGCCTGGCGCCTGGGCCGCGATCGCGGCCTGTTTTCCACCGCGGCTCGCGTCAATATGTCGGCGACCCGGCAGCTCGTGCCCTCGCTCGATCTGCTGTTTGTTGCCGCCGACGCGGTGCGCGTCGCCGTTCTCGCCGGCGATCTCGCGGCCGCCCGCGCCTGGCAGGTGTTTCTGCGCGCGCTGCCGGGTCAGGCCGATGCCGGGGCCGCGCAAGCGGCGGCGCGGATTTGGCCGCTGCTGCAACTGGCCGATGCGGAAGCGCCGGCCTGGGACAATGCCGCCTTCGACGCTTGGCTCGAATCCGAGAACGCCGTCGATGCCGTGACCCGCTCGCGGCGCGCGGCTATCGTGCTGGCGGCCGCCGACGCGTTGGGGGCCGAAGGAGCGCGCCAGCGCATGGAGGATCACTATGCCGTGGCGCCGGCCGCCGACGCGGCGACGCCGCCGCCTGGCACCTTGCAGGGCATGAAACACGCCGCCGCCCAGAACCGCCGCGGCGAAACCGTGCTGCTGGCGCTGCTGGCGCTGGGCCCCGGCGGCCCGGCAACGGCGACCGCCGACACCTTGACCGAGGTGATCGCCGCGCTGCGCGCCGTTCGCCTGGAAAAAGACGCGCGCCGGTTGGCGCTGGAAGCGGCGCTGGCGCGCGGGGTATGAACCGGGCGATGAGACCTGAGCAGGACCCCCACCTCGACAGCTTTCTGGAAATGCTGGCGGCCGAGCGCGCCGCTGCCGCCCATACGCTCGCCGCTTATGGCGGCGACTTGGCCGAATTCGCCGCCTGGATGCGCAACCGTGGCGCCGCCGTGGCCCAGGCCTCGACCGAAGACGTCCAGGCCTATGTGCGCGGCCTGGCCCGCGCCGGCTTGTCCGCCGGCACCCAGGCGCGCCGCCTCTCGAGCTTGCGCCAGTTTCATGCCTTCCTGGCGGCGGAAGGGGTGCGCCCCGACAATCCGACGCTGACCGTGGACGCGCCGCGCCGCCGCCGCCCCTTGCCCAGGATATTGAGCGAGGACGAGGTGACGCGGCTTCTGAACACGGCGCAGGGGCGGGCCGGCCCCGAGGGTTTGCGCCTCGTCGCCATGATCGAGGTGCTTTACGCCGCCGGTCTGCGGGTGTCGGAATTGGTGGCCTTGCCCTGGCCGGCGCTGGATCAAGGGCAGCGCTGCCTGGCGCTGCGCGGCAAGGGCGGACGCGAGCGGCTGGCGCCGCTGAACGCCGGGGCGCTGGCGGCGATCGACGCCTATGGCGCGGTGCGGGGCGAATTTTTTCGCCGGCGGCAGTCGTCGCCTTGGCTATTTCCCGCTGGCCGCGGACGCGGTCATCTCAGCCGCCAGCGCTGCGGCCAGATGCTGAAATCGCTTGCGGTGGCGGCCGGCATCGATCCCGGACGGCTGTCGCCGCATGTGCTGCGCCACGCCTTCGCCAGCCATCTTCTCGCCGGCGGCGCCGATTTGCGCGCCGTGCAGCAGATGCTGGGCCATGCTGACATCGGCACGACGCAGATTTACACCCACGTCCAGGCGGATCGCCTGGGCGCGCTGGTGCGGGCTCATCATCCCCTGGCGCGCAAGGCGTTGCGCGCCCAAGACCCGCTGGCGCGCAAGGCTTGATGTGCGTATAGCTCGCCGTCCAGGCTTCGAGGTCCCATGAGCTTCACCATCCCCCGTCCGCCCGTGCCCCGCCTTAACCGCTGCGAGCTGGCGGTGCCGGGCAGCAACCCGGACATGTTCCCGAAGGCGGCGCGTTCGGCCGCCGACGTGATCTTTCTCGATCTCGAGGACGCGGTGGCCCCCGACGACAAGCCGCGGGCGCGCAAGAACGTGATCGCGGCGCTGAACGACATGGATTGGGGCGGCAAGACCATGTCGGTGCGCATCAACGGCCTCGACACCCATTACATGTACCGCGACGTGGTCGACGTGGTGGAACAGGCGGGAGACAAGCTCGACCTCGTCATGATGCCCAAGGTCGGCGCCGCCGCCGACGTCTACGCCCTCGACATGCTGCTCACCCAGATCGAGCAGGCGAAAGGGTTGAAGCGGCGCATCGGCATCGAGCTCATCATCGAATCGGCGCTCGGGATGCAGAACATCGACGCCATCGCCGCCGCCAGTCCGCGCTTGGAAAGCCTGCATTTCGGGGTCGCCGACTACGCCGCCTCGACCCGCGCCCGCACCACTAGCATCGGCGGGCCGAACCCGCTTTACGGCGCCTTGACCGACAAGGACGACGCCGGCCGGCGCGATTTTCATTGGGGCGACATGTGGCACTACCCGCTGTCGCGCATGGTGGTGGCGGCGCGCGCCAACGGCTTGCGCCCCATCGACGGACCCTTCGGCGATTACTCCGACGCCGACGGCTTCACCGCCCAGGCCCATCGCGCCGCGGCGCTGGGGTGCGAGGGCAAGTGGGCGATCCATCCCTCGCAGATCGCGCTCGCCAACCAGGTCTTCACCCCCTCGGAGAAGGAAGTGACCAAGGCGCGCCGCATCCTCGACGCCATGGCCCAGGCGCTGAAGGAAGGCCGCGGCGCCGCCGCCCTTGACGGGCGGCTGATCGATATCGCGTCCATCCGCCAGGCCGAAGCGTTGGTCAAGCAGGCGGAACTGGTCGCCGGCCGCTGATCGTCCCCCGCCATGCCGCTCTACCTCGATTTCGAGAAACCCATCGCCGAGCTCGAGGGCAAGGTGCGCGAACTGCGCCACCTGCATGACAGCGGCGGCGCCGACGTGGCGGATGAATTGGCGCGCCTCGAGGCCAAGACCGCCGATTTGCTGCGCGCCACCTATTCCAAGCTGACGCCGTGGCAGAAGACCCTGGTGGCGCGCCACCAGGACCGGCCGCATCTGGCGGATTTCACCGGCGGCCTGTTCGACGACTATGTGCCCTTGGCGGGGGACCGCAACTTCGGCGAGGACAACGCCATCGGCGGCGGCGTGGGGCGCTTTCGCGGCCATAGCGTGGTGGTCGTCGGCCAGGAAAAGGGCCGCGGCACCGAGGGCCGGGTGAAGCACAATTTCGGCATGGCGCGCCCCGAGGGCTACCGCAAGGCGGTTCGCCTCATGCGCCTCGCCGACCGCTTCCGCCTGCCGATCCTGACCTTTATCGACAGTCCCGGCGCCTATCCGGGCGTCGACGCCGAGGC
>CAZIVY010000650.1:0-1959 GCA_964542505.1 uncultured Rhodospirillaceae bacterium | reverse complement strand
CCAACCGAAGCCCAATCGCTGTTGTGGTTCGTCCGTAAGTCGTCCCGGGGATGACCGTTGCAAGGCCGCGCCGACGAGGTGATCGAATAACGGCGCATTTTGCTGCGGTGCCGAATAACACCTATCGGTCGCTCATGGCACTTTCCCGAGGTGGTGGAGGTAGGAGCGAATTTCCGGCCTTGGGGGTAAAGCAGACACGGCAGCCCGGCTCGCCGCCATCTATGAGTTCTCGTCCTAGGGCAAAAACTGCTCGTTCAGGACCCGTTCCTCGAGGTTGTGCTCGGGGTCGAACAACAGCTTGAGCCCGATGTCCGGTTCCTCGCGCACGTCGACGCGCGCCACGTTGCGCACCTCGACGGCGTCGGCGGTAACGCTGACCGGGCGGCGCGCGGGGTCGATGACCTCGAAGCGGATGGCGACGTTGCGCGGCAACAGCGCGCCCCGCCAGCGCCGCGGGCGGAAGGCGCTGATGGGCGTCAGCGCCAGCACGCCGGCGGCAAGCGGCAGGATCGGCCCGTGCGCCGACAGGTTGTAGGCGGTGCTGCCGGCGGGAGTCGCCACCATGACGCCGTCGCAGACCAGTTCGGGAACCCGCGGGCGGCCATCGACGAAGACGCCGATCCTGGCGGCGAGGCGCGTCTGGCGCAGCAGCGAGACTTCGTTGACGGCGAGCGCATGGCGAACGGCGCCGCGCATGGTCACGGCCTCCATGCCGAGCGGGTGGAGGACCGCCAGCGCGGCGGCGTCGATGCGCTCGATCAGCCCGCGCTCGTCATAGGCGTTCATCAAGAAGCCGACGGTGCCGCGATTCATGCCGTAAATCGGCACGTCGCGGCGCATGAAGCGGTGCAGCGTCTGCAACATGAAGCCGTCGCCGCCCAGGGCGACGATGACGTCGGCCTTGGCGGGATCGGCGTGGCGGTAGCGCTTCTCAAGCCGGCGCTTGGCGGCGACGGCCTTGGCTTCGCTCGAGGCGACGAAGGCGATGGTGCGGTGGCGCATGCTCTGGGTAGGACGCCGCGGCGCCAACAGGCGCCCGACGGCTCAGCCGCCGGTGACGCTCATGTGGCGGCCGACGGCCGGGCGCGTCTGCCGCCGGTCGATGATGAAATCGTGCCCCTTGGGCTTGCGGGCAATGGCTTCGTCGATGGCGGCTTCGAGCGCCACATCGCCGGCGCTGGCGCGCAAGGGGGCGCGCAAATCGGCCGCGTCCTCCTGCCCCAGGCACATGTAAAGCGTGCCGGTGCAGGTGACGCGCACGCGGTTGCAGCTCTCGCAGAAGTTATGCGTCAGGGGAGTGATGAAGCCGAGGCGCCGGCCGGTTTCGGCGACGGTGAAATAGCGCGCCGGCCCGCCGGTTCGGTAGTCGGTTTCGGCCAAGGTCCAGGCGCGCTCGATGCGCGCCCGCGCCAGCGACAGCGGCAAGTACTGATCGACCCGCGACGCCGCCCCCATGTCGCCCATGGGCATGACCTCGATGAACACCAGGTCGAAACCATGATCGCCGCACCAGCCGATGAGGCGGTCGAACTCGTCCTCGTTGACGCCGCGGAGCGCGACGGCGTTGATCTTGACCGCCAGGCCCGCCGCCTTGGCCGCCGCAATGCCATCGAGCACCTGTTCGAGACGCCCCCAGCGCGTGAGCTCGGTGAACTTGGCCGCATCGAGGGTGTCCAGCGACACGTTGACGCGCCGCACCCCGCAGGCGGCAAGCTCGCCGGCAAAACGCGCGAGCTGGCTGCCATTGGTGGTCAGGGTCAATTCATCCAGCTCGCCGGTCCGCAGGCGGGCGCCGAGCGAGCGGAACAGGCTCATGATGTTGCGGCGGACGAGCGGCTCGCCGCCGGTGAGGCGCAATTTCCGCACCCCCTTGCGCACGAAAGCCGCGCACAGGCGGTCGATTTCCTCCAGGCTCAAGACCTCGGCCTTGGGCAGGAAGGTCATGTCCTCGTTCATGCA
>CAZIVY010000649.1:0-6043 GCA_964542505.1 uncultured Rhodospirillaceae bacterium | reverse complement strand
ACGGCCCCAAGGCCAAGCTGTCCAACGAGAAACCGAAGGGCGAGACCATCGACTACGACGAACTGATCAAGCGCTGGAAGAGCTGAACGCCGCCGCCGCCCGGAAGTCCTCCACGGATTTCGGGCGGCGGATTCTTGGGGGGAGGCGGGAACGCCGGTGGGCGTGTTCCCGCTTCCCCCCTTCGCTTTCTTGGCCGATACTTCCGAACCAGAATAAAAATCTCGCCGGCGGGACGATCTGGCGCGCCGAGCCATCGGGGACGGGAACGTGACCCTCGAATTGAAAAGCGTGGTCAAGCGCGTCGGCGCCGAGACACACATCCATGAGACGAGCATTCGCTTCGCGGACGGCGGATTTAACGTCCTCCTTGGCACCACGCTTGCCGGCAAGACGACGCTCATGCAATTGATGGCCGGGCTCGAGCGGCCGACTTCCGGCGAGGTCTGGTTCGGGGGCAAGAACGTTACCGGCGTTCCGGTGCAGAAGCGGAACGTCTCCATGGTCTACCAGCAGTTCATCAACTACCCGCATTTCAGCGTCTACGACAATATCGCCTCCCCGCTGCGGGTCGCGCGCCTGACGCGGTCCGAGATCGACCGCCGTGTCCATCTAGTGGCGGAGCTGTTGCGGTTGACCCTTTTGCTCCGGCGCCGTCCGGCGGAGCTCTCGGGCGGCCAGCAGCAACGAACGGCGCTCGCCCGCGCGCTGGTCAAGGACGCGGACCTGGTCCTGCTCGACGAGCCGCTGGCCAATCTCGACTACAAGCTGCGCGAGGAACTGCGCGACGAGTTGCCGAAGCTCTTCGCCGATCGCCGCTGCACCGTCGTCTTCGCCACCTCCGACCCGATGGAGGCGCTGCTGCTCGGCGGGAAAACCGCCGCGCTTCACCAGGGACGGATCACGCAATTTGGGCCCACCTCCGACGTCTATCGCCGGCCGGCCGACCTGTTGACCGCGCGCGTCTTCTCCAACCCGCCCATCAACACGGCGCCGGTGACGAAGCAGGGCGACAGCGTCGTCTTGAGCGACAGCGTGCGCTGGCCGGCGACCGGGGACATGCTCCGCTTGCCTGACGGTCCCTATACCGTCGGCGTGCGGCCCTATCACATCCGCTCGGAAGCCAATGGCCACGTGGCGGCGAAGATCGGCGGTAAGGTGCTGATCGCCGAGTTGAGCGGCTCCGAGAGCGTCGTCCACTTCCAGCACGGTCCCTTGAACTGGGTATCGCAATCGCACGGCGTCCACGCCATCGAGGTCGGCACGAGCGCCACGTTCTACATGGACGCGGGCCGCTGCATGTATTTCGCCGCCGACGGCACATTGATCGCGTCATGAGCCTGTGGTTCAAGGCGCACTGATGGCCAAGATCACCCTCGACAAGCTGCGGCACTCCTACCACCCGCGACCACGCGCGGACCAGGATTGGGCGTTGAAGCAGATCGACATCGAGTGGTCGGACGGCGGCGCCTATGCGCTTCTCGGGCCTTCGGGTTGCGGCAAGACCACGCTGCTCAACATCATTTCCGGGCTGGTGCGCCCGACCGAGGGCCGCGTGCTCTTCGACGACGTGGACCTGACCGACGTTCCCACCGACCGGCGGCGCATCGCCCAGGTGTTCCAGTTCCCGGTCGTCTACGACACCATGACGATATACGACAACCTAGCGTTTCCGCTGCGCAATCGTGGCATGGACGAAACCGAGGTCAAGACGAAGGTCCTGACCATAGCCCGCATGCTCGACCTCGACGGCATGCTGGCGCAGCGCCCCGCCGGGCTGACCGCCGACGGCAAGCAGAAGATTTCCCTTGGCCGCGGCCTCGTTCGCTCCGACGTCAACGTCATCATGTTCGACGAACCCCTTACCGTCATCGACCCGCACCTGAAATGGCAGTTGCGCTCCAAGCTCAAGGAACTCCACCGGCGCATCGCGCGGACAATGATCTACGTCACCCACGACCAGACCGAGGCCTTGACCTTCGCCGACAAGGTGGTGGTGATGCACGAGGGAATGGTGGTCCAGATCGGCTCGCCGGTGGACCTGTTCGAGCGCCCGCATCACACCTTCGTCGGCCACTTCATCGGCTCGCCAGGCATGAACGTCCTGCCCTGCGAGGTCGCCAACGGCGCCGCCATGTTCGGCGGCCGGCCGATCCGGGTGCAGAATCCGCCGGCGATGGCGCTTCACGGCCAGCGCCTCGAAATCGGCGTGCGCCCGGAGTTCGTCAGCCTGGCGCCGGACGGCGTTCCGGTCCGCATCGTGAAAGCGAGCGACGCCGGCCGCTACCGCATCGTCGAGGCGCGTCACGGCGAAACGCCGATCAAGCTGCTGATCGACGACGGCGTGGCGATACCCGCCGGCAACGCCTATCTTCGCTTCGACACCGCCTACACCCGGCTTTACGCCGACGGCTGGCTGGTGCGCTGACCATGAACGCCAAGACCGACAACCAGAAGGGCTGGCTGTTCGTTCTGCCGGTGGTCCTGCTCGTCGCCTTCAACGCCATCATCCCGCTCATGGCGGTGGTGAACTACTCCGTCCAGGAAACATTCGGCAACAACATCTTCCTTTTCGAGGGCGTGAAGTGGTTCGAGGAAGTGCTGCACTCGGAGCGCTTCCACGCCTCCCTTCTCCGCCAGCTCGCCTTCACCGGCATCATCCTCGCCATCGAGGTACCCTTGGGCGTGGCCATTGCGCTCGCCATGCCGCGCACGGGACCGTGGGTGTCGGTCTGCCTGGTCCTGATGGCGCTACCGCTGCTCATTCCGTGGAACGTGGTGGGCGCGATGTGGAACATCTTCGCCCTGCCCGACATCGGCATGCTGGGCAAGACGCTCAACAATCTGGGGCTGAACTACAACTACACGCAGCAGCCCATTTCGGCCTGGGCGACGCTTATCGCCATGGACGTCTGGCATTGGACGTCGCTGGTGGTGCTGCTGGCCTATGCCGGCCTCAGCGCCATCCCCGATGCCTTCTACCAGGCGGCCAAGATCGACGGGGCGTCGTCCTGGGCCGTCTTCCGCCACATCCAGTTGCCGAAGATGAAGCGCGTGCTGACCATCGCCGTCCTGCTGCGCTTCATGGACAGTTTCAACATCTACACCGAACCGTTTGTTCTCACCGGCGGCGGGCCGGGCAACGCGACGACGTTGTTGTCCATTGATCTGGTGAAGATCGCCCTCGGGCAATTCGACCTCGGCCCGGCGGCGGCGATGTCGCTCATCTACTTCCTCATCATCCTGTTGCTGTCGTGGATTTTCTACACCGTCATGACGCGGGGCGAGGAATCATGATGCGCAAGCTCAGTTGGCTGGTGCCGGCGATCTATATCCTGTTTCTGCTGCTGCCCATTTATTGGCTGGTCAGCATGTCGTTCAAACACACCAACGAGATCCTCGGCGCGTTCACGCTGTGGCCGAAAAAGTTCACGCTGGAGAACTATGTCAAGATATTCACCGATTCCACCTGGTACAACGGCTACATCAATTCATTGATCTACGTGGTGACCAACACCGTCATTTCGGTCACCGCGGCGCTGCCGGCGGCCTACGCGTTTTCCCGCTACCGCTTCCTCGGCAGCAAGCACTTGTTCTTCTGGCTGTTGACCAACCGCATGGCGCCGGCCGCCGTCTTCGCGCTGCCGTTCTTTCAACTCTATTCGGCCATCGGTCTGTTCGACACCCATATCGCCGTGGCGCTGGCGCATTGCCTTTTCAACGTTCCCCTCGCGGTCTGGATATTGGAAGGCTTCATGTCCTCGGTGCCCAAGCAGCTCGACGAGACCGCCTATGTCGACGGCTATGGATTCTGGCGCTTCTTCATCCGCGTCTTCATACCCACCATCGCCGCCGGCATCGGCGTCGCCGCGTTCTTCTGCTTCATGTTCTCCTGGGTCGAGCTGCTGCTCGCCAAGACGCTCACTTCCGTCGCCGCCAAGCCCATCGCGGCGACCATGACCCGCACCGCCTCCAGTTCCGGCTATGAACTTGGGCTGCTCGCCGCCGCCGGCACGTTGACCCTCATTCCGGGCGCCTTCGTGATCTATTTCGTGCGCAACTACCTCGCCAAGGGTTTTGCGCTCGGGCGCGTCTGATCGAAAAGGTGAACCTGCGATGGAACTGCTGACGTTGAGCCTTTCGTGGATGTCCTGGACGTGGGAAACGGCGGCGTTCTTTCTTTTTATCGCCAGCCTCCTGGCCGTCATGACGGTCTGGGAACTGCGCTCGCCCGGCGGCGCGCCGCGGCGTGGCATCCTGGCCATCGACACCACGCGCGGCGACCGCCTGTTCATCTCGCTGCTCGGCAGCGCCTTTATTCATTTGGCCTGGCTCGGTGTCTTCAGCACCCCGCTCTGGGGCGCGGTGGCGCTCTCGCTTCTCTACGCCGCTGCGGTTTTCCGCTGGATTTGACGATGCCCGGAAGTTATCGCTTCCAGAGATAATCGGCATTTCCGCCGGTGCGTCCCTTCCCCGATGCTGGCCCTCGGTGCTGCGGTTCAACCGACCGCGGCTAGGCCCCACGGAAGGAGATCAGACAGATGTTCAGCAAGCTTTCCACCGCCCTCCTCGCGAGCGCGTTGGTTTTCGGCGTCTCGGCCGCCCAGGCCGGCGAATGCCCCATGGACAAGCGCGGCGTGGATGTCACCAAGATGGTGAACTTCGGCCCCAAGGACGTTACCGACACGGTGCTGGCCACCATCGACGTGGCGAAGGAACAAGGCATTCCCGACCGCCAGTTCCGCCTGCGCCGGCTCGAAATCCAGCCCGGCGGCATCGTTCCCTGGCACAGCCACGCCGAGCGCCCGGCCCTCATCTACATCGTCGAGGGCGAAGTGCGGGAATATTCCAGCGACTGCGCGGTGCCCATCGTGCACAAGGCGGGCGACGTTTCCGCCGAGACCAAGGGCGTCGCCCATTGGTGGAAGAACGAGGGCGCCAAGACCGTCGTCCTGATCTCCGCCGACCTGCTCAAGGACAAGAACGACAAGATGATGTAACGCCACCCGGCGTTTACGCGCGGCGCGTGACGTCCGTTCGCCTCCCGGCGGACGTCACGCCCATCCGCATGTGTTGGAGCGGCCCATGAAAACCACCGACTATCCCGGCGGCGCGCCCGGCCAATGTGGAGAAGCGCCCCGCCAGCTTGGGGCGGCATTTGCGTCGGGTGACGCGGTGTGCGCGCCCTACTACGTCGATTGCAGTGGCGCGGCCGTGAGCCGCCCTTCACCAGGAGTGTCCGAAAATGCCCCCAGCGGCAACGACACGCATGTCCGCGGCGCCGGCCGCTGACCGGAATGGCGGCAACGCCGCGGTGCTCACGCGCACGCTGGTGATCGGACTGACCGCTTTCCTGACGGTGGTCGACCTTTTCGCCGTTCAGGCCATTTTGCCGTCGCTCAGGGCGCATTACATGGTAACCCCGGCGCAGATGGGCGCCGCCGCCAACGCCAGCACTTTCGGCATGGCCATAGGCGGCCTCACCGTCGCCTTCTTCAGCCGCTACATCAACCGCCGCTGGGGCGTGCTCATCTGCCTGGCGCTGCTGGCTGTACCCACCGCCTTGCTGGCCCTTGCCCCTAATCTCGCCGTTTTCACCGTTCTGCGTATCGTCCAAGGCCTGTTCATGTCGGCGGCCTTCACCCTCACCCTCGCTTATCTTGGCGAGCAGTGCAGCACCACGGACGCGGCGGGCGCCTTTGCCGCCTATATCACCGGCAATGTCGCCAGCAACCTGGTCGGGCGCATGATCGCGGCGGCGGTGGTGGACCATGTGGGACTGGCGGCGAATTTCTATCTCTTCGCGCTGCTCAATTTGGCCGGCGCGGCGCTCGTCTACTTCACCCTCACCGGCGCCGCGCCCATGACCGCCGGGCAGGCCAGCGGCCGCTCGCCCCTGTCGATCTGGGCGGAGCATTTCCGCAACCCGGCGCTCCGCCTCGCCTTCGGCATCGGCTTTTGCATCCTCTTCGCCTTCATCGGCGCGTTCACTTACGTCAATTTCGTCCTCGTGCGCGAACCGTTCATGCTCAGCCCGATGACGCTA
>CAZIVY010000648.1:0-2032 GCA_964542505.1 uncultured Rhodospirillaceae bacterium | reverse complement strand
TTGGCCCTATTGGGCGCGGCCCTCGCAACTGCCGCCCGCCGGGGCGTGGGAGGTGTGGCTGGTGCTGGCCGGGCGCGGCTTCGGCAAGACGCGCGCCGGCGCCGAATGGGTGCGGGCCGAAATCGAATCCGGCCGCCGGCGGTGCCTGGCCCTGGTGGGCGCCACCGAACGCGACGTGCGGAAGGTCATGGTGGAAGGCGAATCGGGCATCCTGGCCGTGGCGCCGCCCTGGTTCGCGCCGCGCTTCGAGCCTTCCAAGGCGCAGCTCGTCTGGCCCAATGGCGCCCGCGCCCATCTTTATTCCGCCGAGCGCCCCGATCGCTTGCGCGGACCCCAGCACGACGGCGCTTGGGCGGACGAACTCGCCGCCTGGAGCGCCCTCGACGAAACATGGAGCAATCTGGAAATGACCCTTCGCGCCGGCGACGATCCGCGCCGCGTCGTCACCACGACGCCCAGGCCGAGGCCCCTGTTGCGCGACATCCTTGCCGATCCGGGCACGGCGGTGGCGCGCGGCAGCACCTTCGATAACGCCGCGCATCTGGCGCCGGGTTTCCTCCAGCGCCTGGTGCGCAAATACCAGGGCACGCGCCTCGGCCGCCAGGAGCTGATGGCGGAAATGCTCAGCGAGGCGGAAGGCGCCCTCTGGCAGCGCGCGGCGCTGGAGGTTTTGCGCCGCGAGCGCGCGCCGGAAATGAAGCGCGTGGTCGTGGCCATAGATCCGGCGGTCAGCAGCGGCGAAGGCGCGGCCGAAACCGGCATCGTTGTCGCCGGACTTGGCGCCGACGGCGACGCTTATGTCCTGGCCGACCTGTCGGGCCGCTATTCCCCCGACGGCTGGGCGCGCGCCGCCATCGGCGCCTACAGGCGCTTCGGCGCCGACCGCGTCATCGGCGAGGTCAACAATGGCGGCGACATGATCCAGGCCACGCTGCGCGCCGTCGATGGCGCCGTCGCCTACCGCGCCGTGCGCGCCAGCCGCGGCAAGCGCGCCCGCGCCGAGCCGGTGGCGGCGCTCTACGAACAGGGCCGCGTCCATCATGTGGGCGCCTTCCCCGCGCTCGAGGATCAATTGACCGGCTGGGAACCGGGCGGCGATCTGCCGTCCCCCGATCGGCTCGACGCCGCGGTCTGGGCGTTGACGGAACTGATGCTGGGGCCCGCCACCGCCGAGCCCCG
The DNA here is from genome assembly GCA_964542505.1 of uncultured Rhodospirillaceae bacterium. Taxonomy (GTDB): domain Bacteria; phylum Pseudomonadota; class Alphaproteobacteria; order Ferrovibrionales; family Ferrovibrionaceae; genus CAZIVY01. The sequence goes on along the minus strand of CAZIVY010000648.1, from coordinate 853 downwards.
CTTGCGCACGCTCGAGGGTTGAATGGGTCTCATGGATTTTTGGCGTCGCCGCCGGCCGGCCCAGGCCAAGGCGTCGGCCGCGGGCGCGCTGTTCGCCTGGCAGGGCTTCGCGCCCGCGCGCTGGACGCCGCGCCGCTATGATCGCCTGGCCGAGGAAGCCTATCGGCGCAACGTCATCGCCTATCGCTGCGTGCGCGTGATCGCCAACGGCGCCGCCAGCGCGCCGTGGCTCCTTTACGACGCGAGCGGGCGCGAACTTGCCCGCCATCCGCTGCAAGAACTCCTGGCGCGGCCGAACCCGTTGCAAGGCGGCGCGGCGCTGGTCGAGACGCTATGCTCCTATCTTCTCATCGCCGGCGACGCCTATCTCGAGGCCGCCGGCCCCGATTTGGGACCGCCGCGCGAGCTTTACGCGCTCCGTCCCGACCGGGTGAAACTTATTCCCGGGCGCACCGGGCTGCCGGCCGCCTATGAATACGCCGTCGCCGGGCGCAAGGTGACCTTCGCCGTCGATCCGCTCACCGGCGTCTCGCCCATCCTCCATTTGCGCAGCTTCAACCCGCTCGACGACTGGTACGGCCAAAGCCCATTGGAGGCGGCGGCCTACGCCATCGACCAGCACAACTCCGCCGGCGCCTGGAACCAGGCGCTGCTGCAGAACGGGGCGCGGCCCTCCGGCGCGCTGATCTACGCGCCCAAGGAAGGCCCGGCGTCCTTGAGCGACCAGCAGTTCGCGCGCCTGAAATCCGAGATCGAGGAACAATACGGCGGCGGGCGCAACGCCGGGCGGCCCTTGCTGCTCGAAGGCGGCCTGGAGTGGAAGGAAATGAGCCTCAACCCCAAGGACATGGAC
>CAZIVY010000647.1:0-4609 GCA_964542505.1 uncultured Rhodospirillaceae bacterium | reverse complement strand
TTGGCCCTATTGGGCGCGGCCCTCGCAACTGCCGCCCGCCGGGGCGTGGGAGGTGTGGCTGGTGCTGGCCGGGCGCGGCTTCGGCAAGACGCGCGCCGGCGCCGAATGGGTGCGGGCCGAAATCGAATCCGGCCGCCGGCGTTAGGCGTAGGAGAAGCACCGAGAGAATGGCACGCGCCAGATCGAAGTAGACGGCGTCATCGGGCCGGGAACCTTCGACACCTTCAAAAAGCTCTCCAACGCTGGCCATGGTCCGATGCTGCGTGGCGAACTGTCTGATCTGCGTGACAAAAAATGGACGTTGGAAGGCGACATAGAGCGTAACGAACATTTCCGCTTCCGTACAAAGCCCTAGAATTTCTCGGGACTTATCGTCTCGAAGCGCGGGTCAGGTGTCCACCAGTTTATGACGAACCAACGACTGTCGGCGCGGCGGACAACATAGGTGAAGCGATCCGACGAATTGACGGGATCGCACCGTTCGGGATTGCGCTGGCATGCTTGTTCGAGGACGACGATTTGGACGTCGCCGGGCTGATACTGCCCGTGCTTCTTGATGAACCACGGTGGCAGGAGACTTATGGCGTCGACGTGCTGGCTAGAAAGAATCCGGTACCTTTGGAAGCGATATGGTCGTGGTTGCGGTTGGGCGTGCATGAAATAAGGCTTACCTTCGACGTTCATGCCGATGCGGCAAAGCTCGCCGTCCTTGCGCTCAAAGCAGGCAATGATCGTTTCGACCGCGCAAAGCGGCGTGATCGGGTTGCCGACGCATTTACTGGTGGTAGTGGAATCGTCATGGGTCATCACCCGGCCCTGACCCGGCGGATCGATGGCAGGTAACCCCGGATCGGCAGCGCGTACTGGCGCGGCGCACAACAGCGCGGCGATCAGCGACAGGCACGGCCCGACGTTTCGCATGGAGCGATCATAGCACCTGTGTGGCCTTCGTAGCGCGTGGGCGGCCCTTGCTGCTCGAAGGCGGGCTGGAGTGGAAGGAAATGAGCCTCAACCCCAAGGACATGGACTTCGCCGCCGGCCGCGCCCGCGGCGCACCCTAAATCGGAGGCAACATGCTGCAACTACGCTTGGCCCGGCCCTTCGAGTTGAAGGCGCTGGGCGAGGACGGAAGCTTTGCCGGCTACGGCTCGGTCTTCGGCGTCGCCGACGACTACGCCGACACCGTGGCGCCGGGCGCCTTCGCCCGCTCGCTGGCCGAGCACGCCCGCGCTGGCACCCAGCCCGCGTTGCTGTGGCAGCACGACAGCCGCCAACCCATCGGCGTCTGGTCGGCGCTGCGCGAGGACCGCGTGGGCTTGCAGGTGTCGGGAAGGCTGGCGCTGAAAACGCGCGGCGGCGCCGAGGCCCATGAGCTGCTGAAGCTCGGCGCGGTGAGCGGGCTTTCCATCGGCTACGTCGTCGTGGCCAGCCACGTGGACGAGCGCACCCGCCAGCGCGTGCTCGTCGACATCGACTTGTGGGAGGTGTCGCTCGTCACCTTCCCCGCCAACCCCCAAGCGCGCGTCACCGCGGTCAAAGCCATGGCCGCGGACGCGGCGGCGCTGGCGGGACTGGCGGCCTGGATCGGGCGCCGAACCGACGAACTGAGATTTCTCACGAAAGGATGACACCCATGGACATTGCCGACGTGAAACGCGCGGTGGATACCTATCACGGCGCCGCGGCCGATGGCTTGAGCGGGCTCGCTCAGCGCCTGGATCGACTGGAGACGGCGTTACGCCGCAGCCCGCGCGGCGAGCCGCACGCGGGCCGCGACCCGGCGCTGGGACCGGCCTTCGCCCAATATCTGCGCAAGGGCGAGACGGCGCCCGAGCTGAAGGCGCTGTCGGTGGGCAGCGATCCCGATGGCGGTTACGCCGTGTCGCCCACCATGAGCGACACCATCACCCAGACCATCTTCGAAACCTCGCCCCTTCGCCGCCACGCCCGCGTGGTCGCCATTCTGGGCGACGCCTTCGAGGAGTTGCTGGACAAGGACGACATCGCCGCCAGTTGGGCGACCGAAACCGCGAGCCGCGCCGAAACCACGTCCGCGACGCTGGGCCGCCTGCGCATTCCGGCGAGCGAGATCTACGCCATGCCGAAGGCGACGCAGCAAGTGCTCGAGGACGCCAGTCTCGACGTCGAGGCCTGGCTCGCCGCCAAGCTCGCCGATCGCTTCGCCCGCCGCGAAAATTCCGCCTTCGTCGCCGGCAACGGCGTCGGCCAGCCGCGCGGCTTCACCACCTACCCCACGTCCACCGTCGACGACTTGACCCGCCCCTGGGGCACGCTGCAATACGTCGCCTCCGGCGCCGCCGGCGCGTTCGCCGCCACCAACCCCGGCGACGCCCTGATCGCGCTCGTCTACGCGCTCAAGGCCGACTACCGCGCCAAGGCGACGTGGCTGGTGAACCGCGATTGCGCCCGGCGCATCCGCCAGTTCAAGGACGGCCAGAACAATTACCTCTGGCAACCGTCCACCAACGCGGGCCAGCCCGACATGCTCATGGGCTTCCCGGTGGTGCTGGCCGAGGACATGCCGGCGATCGCCGCCAATTCCCTCAGCGTCGCCTTCGGCAATTTTTCCGCCGGCTACACCATCGTCGATCGCGTCGGCATTTCCGTTCTGCGCGATCCCTACAGCGCCAAGCCGCACGTGCTCTTCTACACCCGCAAGCGCGTGGGCGGCGACGTGCACAATTTCGAGGCGATCAAGCTGTTGAAGTTCGCCGTCAGCTAGCGCCTCCCCGCCGGCGCGTCCCGCATTCTTGGCGGGATGCGCCGGCGCTTCCTTTTCCCCATCCGGAGAATCCTTCATGCGCGATATGAAAAACAATCTCGACGCCGTGATCAGCCTGTCGCCCGCGGCCCGCAATTCCACCGCCAACGGCACCGGCGTCGATCTGCAAGGCTTTGAGGGCTCCGTGGCGCTGGTGCATTTCGGCGCCTGGACCGACGGCACCCACACCCCCTCGTTGCAGGAATCCGACGACAACTCGGCCTTCACCGCCGTCGCCGCCGCCGATATGCTGGGAGCCCTCACCGCTGTTTCCAGCGGCGCCGGCTCCAACACCACGCAGCGCGTGGGCTATGTCGGCGCCAAGCGTTACGTTCGCGGCGTGATGACCGTGTCCGGCGCCACCATCGGCGCTCTCTCGGCGATCACCGTGGCGCGCGGCGTCGCGGCCCGCCGTCCGGTCTGAGTCGGCCCCAAATGGCGCTCGTTCTGCTGACGCCGCCGGCGGCGGAGCCGCTGAGCCTGGCCGAGGTCAAGCTCCACCTCAAAGTCGACACGGCCACCGACGATGCCTTGATCGCCAATGTGATCGTGGCCGCGCGCCAGGCGGCGGAAGAACACGGCGCGCTCGCGCTCGTGGCCCAGGGCTGGCGTCTCCGTCTCGACGCCTTTCCCGGCCGCGCTTTGGGTTGGTGGGACGGGTGGCGCGAGGGCAGCGTCGCCCCGGCCGGGGCCGGCGCCATCGTCCTGCCCCGGCCGCCGCTGCTTTCGGTAAGCGCCGTCCGTACCTATGACGACGCCGATGTCGCCACCGTCATGCCGGCGGCGGATTATTTCGTCGATACCGCTGCTTGGCCGGGGCGCGTCGTGTTGCGTACGGCCAAGACCTGGCCGTCGACGTCGCTTCGCCCCGCCGGCGGCATCGAGATCGATTTCAACGCCGGCTTCGGCGCCGACGGTTCGGCGGTGCCCTGGGCCATCCGCCAAGGCCTGCTGACCCACATCGCCTGGCTCTACCAAAATCGCGGCGACGATGCTTCGGGCGCGGCGGCCATGCCGGCGGAAGCGCTGGCGCTTTACCGGCCCTACCGTTTGCCGAGGCTTTAGCGTCATGGGCATCGGCGCCTTCGACCGGCGGATTGTCATCGAGCAGCCGGCGCTGACCGGCGACGGCGGCGGCGGCGCAACCGTGACCTGGAACGAGCTCGCCACCGTCTGGGGCCGCCTGCAAGCTGGCGGCGGCGGCGAGGCGGCGCAAGGTCAAAGGCTGCAAGGCTGGGCGCGCCACCGCATCGTCATTCGCCGGCGCACCGACGTCACCGCCGCCATGCGCGCCCGTTGCGACGGACGCACCTTCAACATCCGCGCCGTCCTCAACTCCGGCGGCCGTTCCCCGTTCACGTTCCTCGAATGCGAAGAAGGCGTCGCCACGTGATGCTGCGTTTCACCCTCGACGGCACCGCCGCTTTCGCGCGCCGCCTGCGCGCGGTCGCTTTGGCGGCGGAAAAGGAACTGCGGCCCGCTCTGGCCGAACTCGGCGCCGAGGCGGCCCATGCGGCGCGCGAACTGGCGCCCCGGCGAAGCGGCCGCTTGCGGGACAGCATCCAGGTCCGGGCCGTCACCGATTCACCAGCCGTGGATATCGCCGCCACGGCGCCCCATGCCGCCTTCGTGGAGTTCGGCACCCGTCGCCGTCCGGCGCGGCCGTTTCTCGCTCCGGCGCTTCAGTTTGCGCGCCGGCGGCTGGACCTGCTGGCGCGCGCCTTGATCCGGGCTTGGGCGTGAGCGCCGATTCCTCCTGGCCGCTGCAACAGGCGGTCTTTGCCGCCCTGGCCGCGGCGCCGGCGGTCAAGGCCCTGATCGGCGACC
>CAZIVY010000646.1:0-1737 GCA_964542505.1 uncultured Rhodospirillaceae bacterium | reverse complement strand
GTCGAGGTCATGTGGACATAGGCGCCGTGGCCTTGCTCGCGGAACAGGGGCGCGGCGGCGCGGCTGACATAAAAGGAGCCGTTCAGGTGCACGCCGATGACGGCGCGCCATTCGTCGGGTTCCATCTTGTGGAAGATGCGGTCGCGCAGGATGCCGGCGTTGTTGACCACGCCGTCGAGGCGGCCGAATTTCTTCAGGGCGGCGGCGACAATGGCTTGCGCGCCTTCCCAGTCGGCGACGCTGGCGCCGTTGGCGATGGCCTCGCCGCCAACGCGGCGAATGGCGTCCACGACCTCGTTGGCGGGGGCGTCGCCGCCGCCGGCGCCGTCGAGGCCGGCGCCGACGTCGTTGACCACCACCTTGGCGCCCTCGGCGGCGAGCAGCAACGCGATCTCGCGGCCGATGCCGCGCCCGGCGCCGGTCACCACCACCACGCGTCCCGCCAGCATGTTCGTCATTCTTGGCCCCCTATCAGCCGGTCAATGTCGCAGAGAAACGGCCAGATGTCAGCCGAACTATGCGGTTGATTTACGGCGCCAATCAAAGATGATGGCGCGTCATGCCGATCAAGGAGGAGGATCCCTGGCGCCTGCAATACTTCGCCGCCGTGGCGTGCCCGGCGGACCTCGTCATCCCCACCGAAGACGCCGACGCCTACCTCATGTTTCCGGCGCAACGCTGGATCTACAACAAGTTGTCGATCGCCGAGACCCAAGGGATCGCCCACGCGCCCCACGGCGTGACGCCCGATCGCTACCCGGTGTTCAGCAAGCCGATCTACAACTTGCGCGGCATGGGCACGGGATCGCACATCCTGCGCACGCCCGAGGAATATGAGCGGCGCCTGCAGCCCGGCCACATGTGGATGGAATATCTGGTGGGCGAGCATGTGAGCACCGACGTGGCGCTCCGCGACGGCGAAGCGGTGTGGTGGCGCCATAGCGTGGGCAAGCCCTTGGGCGGGGGCATGTTCGACTATTGGACGGTGCTGGCCGAGGCGCGGCCGGACATCGAAAACTACTGCGCCGGGTGGTTGCGCCGGAAGCTCCGCGGCTATGCCGGGCTGGTCAATTTCGAAACCATCGGCGGCCGCATCATCGAGGCGCATTTGCGCCTCATCGATCAATGGCCCGACCTTTACGGCAAAGGCTGGGTGGACAGCGTGGTGGAGCTCTATGCCCACCGGCGCTGGAACTTCGCCGATGCCGACCGGCGCGAGGGGTACAGCGTGGCGCTGTTCGGCCCCCACGGCGTGACCTACCGGGCGCCCGACCCGGCGCTGATCGAGGAACTGTTGCGCGACCCCGCGGTTTCCAGCGTCCAAATCACCTTTCATCAGGACCGCCCGCCCGAGCGCCACGCCATGCCGCCGGGGGGATTCCGGCTGGCCATCGTCAACGCTTGGGACTTGAGCGCCGGCCAGGCCGCGCGCGAGCTGCTGGCGGAGGCCTTCGGGTTGACCGGCGTAGCCGTCGCGGCGGCGCGCGTTAGCCTAGCCGAAGCTCCGCGGCGGCGATGATCTGGCCGAGCCAGCCGGCGTAGTCATAGCCGGCCCAGCGCGCCATCATCACCATCTTGCTGTCATAGGCCCATGCCGGGTTGGGGTTGGCCTCCAGTAGCTTGATGGTCCCGTCGGCGGCGCAGCGAAAGTCAATGCGGGCGTAGTCGCGGAGTTCGAGAACCCGCGCCAGCTCGCGGGCCAATTCTTCCAGGCGCTGGCGGCCGCGGGCGGGGAGC
>CAZIVY010000645.1:0-1564 GCA_964542505.1 uncultured Rhodospirillaceae bacterium | reverse complement strand
GGCATGACCGAGGCGGGGCTTCTCACCGCCTGCATGCTGGGAGGCCGGATCGGCGTCGTCACCTTCGGCAAGCGGGTGCTGCCCCTCTATCATGAACTGGTGGCGTCCTACGGGCTGACCCAGCGCATCGCCGGATGGCGCGTGCTCGAAAGCAGGGCGGCTTACGGGCGCGGCGCGCATCCGGAGCTCGACCGCGATCTCGTCGCGGCGGCGAACGACCTGGTGGAGCGCGACTTCGCGGAGACAGTGATCCTGACCGGGGCGGTCATGGCCGGCGTGCCGGCGCGGTTGCAGGGGCAGGTCGCGGTGCCGTTGATCGATTGCCTGGTATGCGGCGTGCGCCAGGCGGAAACGCTGGTTCGGCTCGGCCTGCCCAAGCCCGGCGCCGGCAGCTACGCCCCGCCCGCGGGGCGTGACCTGATCGAGGTCGATGCGGCCATCGCGCGCGCCTTCGGCGCCGCCGGGAAGCCATGATAAGGCGCGAGAATGGCGCGCTCCGCGCCCACGGCCGCTACGGCTACTCGGCCATCACCCGCCGCGCCCCGTTCGCCTGGCCGGGCGGCAAGCGTCTGGCCGTGTACGTGGCGCTCAACCTCGAGCACTACGCGTTCGGCGAGGGCCTGGTGGAGGAGCTGGTGCCGGGCATGACGCAGCCCGATGTGTTGAATCACTCCTGGCGCGAATACGGCAACCGCGTCGGGGCCCTGCGCCTGGCCCGGCTGCTGGACGACTTGCGGCTCCCCGCGACCGTGCTGGTCAACTCCGATCTCTACGCTCATTGCCCCGAATTGGTCGCGGCGTTCCGCGCCCGCGGCGACGAGATAGCGGCGCACGGCCGCACCAACTCCGAGCGCCAGACCGGCCTCGGCGAGGCCGCCGAGCGGGCGCTGATCGGCGAGGCGACCGAAACCATCGCGCGCCACGAAGGCAAGCGCCCGATGGGCTGGCTCGGACCGTGGATCGCCGAGACCGGGTTGACGCCCGACCTGCTGCACGAGGGCGGTTACGAATACGTGCTCGACTGGTGCGCGGACGATCAACCGGTCTGGCTGGCGACGCGCGGCGGCCGCATCCTCGCGGTGCCCTATCCCCAGGAGCTGAACGATTCGAGTGCGATCGTCGGCCGGCGGGTGAGCGCGTCGGATTTCGCCGACATGATCGTCGATCAGTTCGACGAGATGATCGAGCAATCGGCCGGCGAGCCGCTGGTCATGGGCCTGGCGCTGCATGCCTACATCGTTGGCCAGCCGTTCCGGCTGCGTCATCTGCGCCGCGCGCTGCGCCACATCGCCGCCAAGCGCGAGCCCGTCTGGCTCACCACCGCCGGCGCGATCGCGCGCCACTACGCCGGGCTATTGGCGTAACGTTCCGCCGGCGCCAAGTCCCGGCCGCGATAGCGATGCGGCAAAGCGTCCGGCCGAATGGGGGCCGGCGATCAATCGAGAAGGGCGATGGCGGTCGGCGCGTCGGCGGCGCCCTTCGCCAGATCCTCGAACTCGGTGATGTTGTTGATGTCGGTGCCCATCGCCACGTTGGTCACGCGCTCGAGGATGATTTCGACCAC
>CAZIVY010000644.1:0-3672 GCA_964542505.1 uncultured Rhodospirillaceae bacterium | reverse complement strand
CGGGATCATGGTCTACAAGAACCTGGGGGTCAGCAAGGGCACCGACCTTTCCGGCGCCACCGTCTGCACCACCGCCGGCACGACGCTCGAAAAGGCGGCCGCGGACTTCTTCACCAAGCACAAAAGGCCCTACACGCTGCTCACCTTCGAGAAGCCGAGCGAGCGCAACGAGGCCTATCTGGCGAAGCGTTGCGACGCGATCGTCAATGGCTTTCCGCAATTAGCGGCCATTCGCGCTTTCTCCGCCGCGAACGCCGACGACCACGTGATCCTGCCCGACCTGCTCGACACCGAAATCTACGGCGCGCTGGTCCGCCAAGGCGACGAGAAATTCCTCAACATCGTGAGCTGGACGATCTTCGCCACCATTCAGGCGGAGGAGTTGGGCATTACCCAGGCCAATGTGGACGAGAAGGCCAAGGACCCGAATCCGAAGGTCGCCCGCCTGCTCGGCGCCACCCCCGGCATCGGCAAGAAACTGGGCCTGCGCGAGACCTGGGCTTTCGACGTCATCAAGGCGGTGGGCAATTACAGCGAGATTTACGAGCGCAATCTCGGGTCCAAGTCGAAAATGAACCTGCCCCGCGCCTCCAACAAGCTGTGGATCGACGGCGGATTGCTTTATTCGCCGCAGACGAACTAGGCTAGGTTCTATCGGGTGGCGCCGTCTCCTCGGGCGGGGGACGGCGCCCAAGCCCTATATGCCCGCCCGGATTTGTGGCGGGGCGGCGGGTAAGCGCGCGGCATGGACCTGAAAAAGCCCGCGACGGTCGTTCAGGCGCTGTTCCTCGCCGCCTTGCTGACCGCGGTTGGGGTCATGGCCCTGACCGCCCACGAGAACCTGACGCGGCAAAACATCGCCACCGGATTCGGCTTTCTTTTCGATGAAACCGGATGGGATTTGGGCGCGTCGCTGATCGCGCATTCGGCTCGCGATCCCTATTGGCGCACGTTCCTCGCCGGCCTGCTCAACACGCTGCTGCTGGCGTTCATCTGCATCACGCTGGCGACGGCGCTGGGCGTCCTTGTCGCCTTGGTCCGCACCTCCGGCAACCCGGTGATGGCCGGCTTGAGCGCCTTCTACATCAACACCTGCCGTAACATCCCGCTGCTGGTCCAGGTCTTCTTCTGGTACAACGTGACGCGCTATCTGCCGCCGGTTCGCCAGGCGATTTCCTTCGGCGACATCTCCTTCCTCTCCAATCGCGGCCTCTACGTGCCGTCGATCTTCGTCGATATCGGACTGGTTCCCGTCGCCATCGGGATACTGGCGTGCGCCGCCATTGTGCCCGCGTTCCGCGCCGTCAATCGCGCGCGCGCGGCGGGTGAGGGGGAGCCATTACCGCTTTCGTTCCTGCTTCTGGCCTGGCTCGCGGTCGCGGCCGTCACCGCCGCCGTGGCGCGGCCCGCGATCGGCGTCAGCGTGCCGCGCCTGGCCGGCTTCAACTTTCAGGGTGGCTTGGCGCTGTCGCCCGAGTTCATCGCCCTGGCCACCGCCATTGTCATCTACAACGCCGCTTTCGTCGCCGAAATCGTGCGCTCGGGCATTCTGTCCGTCCCCAAGGGCCAGATACAAGCGGCCCGCAACATTGGGCTCTCGCCCGGGCGCATCTTCTGGAAGATCGTCATACCCCAGGCTTTCCGGGTGGCGATACCGCCGCTGACAAATCAGTCGATCTTCATCGCCAAGGAAAGCTCGCTGGCCGTCGCCATCGGCTACACCGACCTGTTCTCCGTCGGCACCGTCGCCATCAACCACACCGGCCAGTCCATCGAGGTGATCGCCGTGCTAATGTTGGTCTATCTGTCCATCAGCTTTGCCTTGTCGGCGGTGGGCAACCATATCAACCGGACGATCACCCGGCGGTGGTCGCGATGACCGGTGGCGCGACATCATCGAAGCGCCCGCCGCCATCCATCCGGCTTGGACCGGTAGATTGGCTGCGGCGGAGATTTTTCGCCACGCCGACCGACGCGGCATTGACCCTCGCGGGGCTTCTTCTCCTGGCCTGGTTCCTGCCCGCCGCCTTGAGGTGGGGGATTATCGACAGTGTCGTGGTGGCGGATACGCCCGCCGCCTGCCGCGCCGCCGCCGGCGCCTGCTGGGCGGTGGTCGCCAAGCATGCGCGCATCATCCTCTTCGGCCTCTACCCCTACGATCTTCAGTGGCGCCCCTTGGCGGCGCTGCTTCTGGTTGTGGCGGCCACCGGGGTCACGGCGTGGCTTGGCCTTTGGCGGGTGCGGGCGCTGGCGGCGATTTGGGCGGCGGCGATGGGCGGGTTCGTCATCCTGATGGGGGGCGGCGTCCTTGGCCTCCAGCGCGTGCCGGGGGATTTGTGGGGCGGCTTGCCGCTCACCGTGTACGTGTTCTTCGGCACCGTGGGTCTTGGATTTCCCCTGGCGGTATTGCTGGCCGTCGGCCGCAATTCGGCGGCCATGCCGGTAATCCGCTGGTTCTGCACGGCGCTGATCGAAAGCGTGCGCGCGGTGCCGCTGCTGACAGTGCTGTTCTGCGCCGCAGTGGTGGCGCCGCTGGTGGTTCCGGGGTTTTTCAACCCGGCGAAGCTCTACCGGGTCATCTTCAGCCTGGCCGTGTTCTACGCCTGCTATCAGGCAGAGGTGATCCGCGGCGGTTTCCAGGGCCTGCCCAAGGGCCAGTTCGAGGCGGCCCGCGCGCTGGGCTTGCGCCCCTGGCAGGTCATGTTCCTGATCGTGCTGCCGCAGGCGCTCCGCCTGACGCTTCCGGCCACCGTCAATCACTTCGTCGTCGCCTTCAAGGACACGTCCATGGTCGTCATTGTCGGCCTGTTCGATTTCGTCGCTTCCGCGAACACGACCTTCTCGAAAGACGGCTGGCAGCCCTTTTTCCGCGAGATCTACATTCTCATCGCCGTCGTCTATCTGCTGGCGACGGGGGTGATCGCCCGCCTGGGCGCGACTTTCGAGCGGCGGCTCTTCCGTCATGGCTAGCCCAGCCCCATGATCCGCGTTGCCGGGCTGAACAAGTGGTACGGCGACTATCACGCCCTTTGCGACCTGGACCTCGACGTTGCGGCGGGCGATCGGGTCGTCGTCTGGGGCCCCTCGGGATCGGGAAAGTCCACCCTCGTCCACTGCATCGCCGGGCTCGAACCTTTTCAATCCGGCTCCATCGTCGTGGATGGAGTGCCGCTCGCGGCCAATGTCGCCAACAACCATGTGGCGGCGCGGGGCGTGGGCATGGTGTTCCAGAACTTCAACCTGTTCCCCCACCTGCGGGTGATCGACAACCTGACCATCGGCCCGCTGCTCGTTCGCATGATGGAGCCCCGCGAGGCGACGGAATTGGCCATGGCCTACCTTGACAAGGTGCGCCTCGCCGACCAATGGGAGAAGTACCCGGCGCATCTCTCCGGCGGCCAGCAGCAGCGGGTGGCGATCGCCCGGGCGCTCTGCATGCAGCCGAGCATCATGCTCTTCGATGAACCGACCTCATCCCTGGATCCCGAACTGAAGCGCGAGGTATGGGAGGTGATGTTCGAATTGGCCGAGGAAGGGATGACGATGATGGTCGTCACCCACGAACACCACATGGCCCGGCGCCTGGCGCGCCGCGTGGTGCTGGTCAACGACGGCCGGATCGCCGGCGAATGTCCGCCCGACCGGATTCCCGGCGCCGAATGAGGCCCGGGG